>JAEYTN010000455.1 GCA_023433985.1 Pseudomonadota bacterium
CCCGGGGCCGCGCGCGGCGCCCCCCCCCCCGGCGGTCGTGAGGCCCGTCGCCAGCAGCATGCGCAGCGCCGAGGCCGCCGAGCGCGTCGCTTCGGCCGCCGCGGCGAAGCCCACCGCGTTCACCGAGATCGAGGCGAGGCTGTCGCGCGGCGGCATCCGGCAGGGCTTGAGCCCCGCCTCGGCCAGCGCCGCTTCCGCCGACATGCGCCGGTTCTGGTACACCGCCTCGCCGACGCCGGTCAGCACCGCGCCGATCTGCCCCATCAGCCCGATATCGGCGGTGCCGATCGAGCCGGTGCGCCGCACCACCGGCACCACATCCTTCTCGAGCAGGCCGAGATAGGCCTCCACCAGCCCGCGCGAGCAGCCCACCCGGCCGGTGAGCGCGGTATTGACGCGGATCGCCATCGCCGAGCGCACCACCGAATTGGGGAACGGCGCGCCGGTGCCGAAATGGTGCGCCCGCACCAGCCCCAGGTTGAACGCCTCGAGGTCCTCGGGCGACCACTCCACGTCCTTCATGGCGCCCACGCCGGTGGTCGCGCCATAGACCGGCTCGCCGCGCGCGATCTTGTCGTCCACGACCTGCCGCGCCGCATCCACCCGCGCCATCGCCGCCTCGTCGGCCATCAGCGCAGCCGCCCGTTGCCCGATGCGCGCCAGCGCTCCGAAAGTCAGCGGTTTGCCGTCAAGGGTGAGAGGAGCGGAGGCAGTCTGGTGCATGCATGGGGCTTACCGGGCCGCGCGACTGCACGCAATGGCGCGTGGTGGCGCGGGCGCGTGCAGGGACGAGCGGGACGCCCCCTCCACCACGCATCTGCGATGCGCGGGCCCCCTCCCCCGCTTCACGGTGGAGGAGCAATCGAGCCTCAGCGCCTCAACAACGGCAAACACCGACGTCGCGGTGATCCTCCACCGCTTTGGCGGGGGAGGGGGACCAGCCGAAGGCTGGTGGAGGGGGCGTCCCGCCTCAGCCGTTGTCGCCCGGCAGCGGATACCGCTCCACCTCGCGCAGCAGCTCGATGAACGCGTCCACGGCCGTTTCCACCGTGATCCGCCCCTTCTCCGCCGTGGCGAGATGCGCCTCGCCCGCCGTCCCCAGCGGGTGAATGTCGCTCGCGATCCAGGCGTAGCTCGTCGGCCCGGTCGGGCGCATGTACTTGTAGGCCTGCTCGTCGCGCGCCGCGACCGAGGGGTAATCCTGCAGCTTGTCGGTGTTCACCAGTTCGGGCCTGAGGTGCATCACCACTGAGGTCTCGCTGTCGCCGCCGTGGATGCCGTGGCGGTTCTCGATGTCCGAATAGATGTCCTTGGGCCAGTACTGGCTCCAGCCCGTCTTCACCGCCAGCATCCCGGCCTTCACCCGGAGCTCGCGGGCCACGATGTCGAGGATCGAGACGTTGCCGCCATGGGAATTGACGAACACCACCTTCTTCACACCGGCGCGGGCGATCTCGAGCCCCACCTGCGTCCAGGCGTCGATGAGGTTCGTCGCCGTGTGGCTCAGCGTGCCGGCCTGCCAGATATGCTCGTTGGACTTGCCGATCGCCTGCACCGGCAGGATGCGGATATCGAGGTCGCGCGGCGCCCGCTCCTCCAGCAGGTCGAGGTGCCCCTGGTTGATGATCGTGTCGGTGCCGACCGGCAGATGCGGCCCGTGCTGCTCGATAGCAGCGGTCGGAAACACCGCGATCGTCTTCATCGGATCGAGGCCATGGAATTCGAAGGCGGAGAAGTCGTTCCACCAGATCTTGCGATAGCTCATAGGGGGTAGGTCCAGTTAACCGGGAGACGCGGCGATCGCCTCGATCTCCACCACGAATTCCTCGCGGGTGAAGCCGCTCACGATCATCAGCGTCGAAGCGGGATAGGGCTCCTCGAACAGCGCGTTGCGCACGTCCATGTAGCCGCGCATGTGTTCGCGCCCCGTCACGAAGGCGCTGAGCTTCACCACGTCCTTCAGTGCCATCCCGGCCTCGCCGAGAATCGCCGCGATGTTGTCGAACGCGACCTGGGCCTGCCCGGCCGCATCCGGCGGCACATTGCCGTCGCCGTCGATGCCGAGCTGGCCCGAGACGAACACGAAACGCGAGCGCGAACTCACCTCGATTCCGGGGCTGTAGGGCGCAAAGGGCGGATGAATGGAGCTTGGTGAAAGCGACTTATGCACGGCGGCCCCCGAGGTATATGCTCACCTAAGCGTCAAACGGCGTCGAAGGAAAGCCCCAATCTGAACAGCCTGCCTAAACCACAGGCAGTTCGGGAAATGGCGCATTTTTGGGCTTTCTTTTTGACGGCGCGCGCGGAATGAATGGTTTCGTGTGCTCTCGGGCACAACAAGAATCATGGCGCCGGATGGGGGCAACACGTCCGGCCAACAGGGAGACTGATATGATCGACTTCAGCAAGTTCCTCGCCCTGGGCGTGGTAACGCTGGCACTCGGCACTGCCGGCGCGACCGCCCAGGACAAGGTGACGTTCGCCACCAACTGGCTGGCCCAGGCCGAGCACGGCGGTTACTACCAGGCCGTCGCCGATGGCACCTATGCCAAGTACGGGCTCGATGTCACCATCGCGCAGGGCGGCCCGCAGGCGCCGATGCGGCCGCAGCTGGTGGCCGGCCAGATCCAGTTCTACATGGGCGGCACCACCACGGCGATCAACAGCGTCAAGGAAGGCATCCCGACCGTCACCATCGCGGCGATCTTCCAGAAGGATCCGCAGATCCTGATTTCGCACCCGGGCAAGTTCAAGACCTTCCCCGAGACCGCCGGCGCCTCCAAGTACATTCTCGCCGCCGATGCGCTCAGCTCCTACTTCCTGTGGCTCAGGGCAACCTATCCCGACTTCGTCGAGGAGAAGTACGAGCCCTACCAGTTCAACCCGGCCTCCTTCCTCGCCGACGAGAACGCCATCCAGCAGGGCTACCTGACCTCCGAGCCCTACTCTATCGAGAAGGAAGCCGGTTTCTCGCCCGACGTCTGGCTGCTCGCCGACCAGGGCTATGCCCCCTACTCGACCACCATCGAGACGATGAGGCCGTGGCTCGAGGAGAACAAGGACGTGGCCAAGCGCTTCGTCGAGGCCTCCATCATCGGCTGGTACAACTACCTCTACGGCGACAACTCGGCCGGTAACGCCCTGATCAAGGCCGACAACCCCGAGATGACCGACGAGCAGATCGCCTACTCGATCGGCAAGATGAAGGAATACGGCATCCTGACCTCGGGCGACGCCGAGACCAAGGGCATCGGCTGCATGACCGACGCGCGCTGGAAGGCCTACTACGAGGAAGGCGTGAAGGTCGGCCTCTATGAAGCCGGCATCGACTACACCCAGGCGTTCGACACCGAGTTCGTGTGCCAGGGCCTCGGCGTAGACCTCGTGAAGTAAGACGGCTATTCGAGCCATCGGCGCCGGCGATTCCGCCGGCGCCGTTCCGACCCTAACGTGGGCGACCCTGCATTGACCGACACTTCCCTCGCCGCCGCGCCGGCCACCGACAAGGCCTCCGGCCGTCTCGTGGTTTCCATGCGCAACGTTTCAAAGCTGTTTTCGAACGGCACGCTTGCGCTCAAGGACATGACGCTGGATGTCCGCCGCGGCGAATTCCTGTCGCTCCTGGGCCCCTCGGGCTGCGGCAAATCGACCGCGCTCCGCATCATTGCCGGCCTCGGCGAAGCCTCGAGCGGCATCATCGACTGGCCGTCCAGCGCACTCGACAGCCGCGGCAGGCCCAAGGGCGATATCGGCTTCGTCTTCCAGGAACCCACGCTGATGCCGTGGGCGACGGTGTTCAACAACGTCTACCTGCCGCTCAGGCTCAACGGCGTGTCGAAAGCCGAGGCCCGCCCGCGCATCGCCGAAGTGCTGGCCTCGGTCGGCCTCGGCGATTTCCACGCCGCCTATCCGCGCGAACTGTCAGGCGGCATGAAGATGCGCGTCTCCATCGCCCGCGCGCTGGTCACCAAGCCCAAGCTGCTGCTGATGGACGAGCCCTTCGCGGCGCTCGACGAAATCACCCGGCAGAAGCTCAACGACGACGTCCTACGCCTGTGGCGCGAAACCGGCATCACCGTGATCTTCGTCACCCACTCGGTGTTCGAGAGCGCCTTCCTCTCCAACCGCATCGTGGTGATGCGGGCGCGGCCGGGGCAGGTGTATACCGACCTGGCGATTTCTACCTCGCTGCAACGCGATTCCCACTACCGCACCTCCGAGGAGTACCGCGCCACCACCGACACCGTGTCGCGCGCCCTGCAGGAAGCCATCGAGATCGGAGCGGCCGGAAAATGAGCGACGCTGCAACCATCAATTCTTCCGAAGCCGGGACCGACAGCGCCGTCGCCATCGTCGTTTCCAAGACCAGCGCCACCGAGAAGGTGCTGCGGGTCGTCATCCCCATCGCCATGGTGGCGCTCGCCATCGGGCTGTGGCAGCTCCACATCGTCGTCAACAACGTGCCGCGCTACATCATGCCGGCGCCGCTCGACGTGGTGACGGCGCTCATCACCGACTGGCCGACGCTCTACCCCTCGCTGCTGGTCACGATCCGCGTCACGCTCCTGGCGCTGGCGCTCGCGCTCATCGGCGGCGTCGGGCTCGCCATCGTCCTCGTGCAGTCGAAGTGGATTGAACTCGCGATCTTCCCCTTCGCGGTGATCCTGCAGGTGACGCCGATGATCGCCATCGCGCCCTTGCTCATCATCTACATCAAGGACCCGCAGACGGTGCTGCTCACCTGCGCGTTCATTGTCGCGTTCTTTCCCATCCTCTCCAACATGGTGGCGGGCCTGAAGAGCGTCGACCACAACCTGCTGAACCTCTACGACCTCTACGGCGCGTCGCGCTGGCAGACGCTGATCTACCTGAAGATTCCGGCAGCCATGCCGTACTTCATGGCCGGGCTCAGGAT
>JAEYTN010000485.1 GCA_023433985.1 Pseudomonadota bacterium
TCTCGACGCCGTGGACAAGGATGGCTGCGTGCCGGTGCCGGAAGGCCCGGGGCTCGGCTACAACCTGAACTGGGACTGGATCGAAAAGCACGCGACCGGGACAACGGTCTACGAGTAGGGCCATGTCCGAGATGCACCTGCCGCACGTCACGGCTACGCGCCTCGCTCCGCCGCCGAAGTGGGCACTGCTGCAGCGGCAGATATTCGCCGTGCTCGACAAGGCGGCGATCGAGTTTGCCGACCGCTATACGCGGGCGGACGGCACCCTGATCTGGCGCAGCGAATGGCCGGGCATGGACGGCTCGGACGATCCCTATGAGGGGTTCATGAACATGCCGCTGTTCTATGCGCTGGGCGGCTCGCGCGAGGTGTACGAGCGCTCGCGCACCATCTGGGACGGCATCACCTGGCAGTGGACCGAGTACGGCCAGATCCACCGCGAGTACGACGCCTACTACGACTGGATGCACCACGGCGAGAGCAACCTGTTCTTCTACTTCCTCGGGCTCGCCGACCCGGATGTGATGAAGGACCGGCAGCGCACGCGGCGCTTCGCGGGGTTCTACAACGGCGAAGACAAGGAAGCGCTGAACTGGGACGCGGAGCGGAAGCTCATCCGCTCGCCGGTCAATGGCAGCCGCGGGCCGCGCCATCACCAGACGGCAGAGGACTGGTCTACCCATCGCGAAATCCTCGACAACTACCTGCCGCCGTTCGAGGACCTGCCGGGGATCGACGGGTATGGGATGAAGACGCCATGGTCGGACGATGCGGTGTACGAGGAAATTCTTAAGCGCATCAACGAGCGGCAATCGCGCGGCGACGTGCCGCTCAACCTCGGCGCCAGCTCGCTGATGACGCATGCCTACGCTCATACGGGCGAGGAGAAGTACCGTCGCTGGGTGCTTGACTACCTGGCCGCCTGGGAAGAGCGCACGGCGCGCAATGGCGGGATCATACCCGACAATATCGGCCTGTCGGGCGAGATCGGCGAGTACAACGAGGGCAAGTGGTGGGGCGGCTATTACGGCTGGCGCTGGCCGCATGGCTCGGTGTCGCTGCTCGAGCCGCTGTCGGTGGCCGGGATGAACGCCGTGGCGCTGACCGGCGAGATGAAGCATCTCGACCTGTTGCGCTCGCAGCTCGACATGCTGTGGGGCCTACGCGATGGCGAACTGGTGCCGAACCGGCATTATGACGAGGGCTGGCGCGACTTCCGCCATCCGCACCCGATGTTCGGTGTCTACCTCTGGGCCACCTCGATGGACGAGGCGGACGCGGCGCGGGCCGAGCGGGGCTGGGCGCACGAGATTTTCGACACGGTGAGCCCGGCCTATTCGAGCTACGGGCAGAAGACCGCCGGCGGCCATATGGGCTTCAACGGCAACACGGCGCAGTGGTTCGGGTTCATGCGCGGGCAGTGGCCGGACTATCCGGAGCAGCTGCTTGAAACCAACCTGACGATGATCGCCGAGCAGATTGCCAAGTTCCGCTCCGAGGAAAACAATCCGCTGACCATGGACCACTACCGGGAGTCCATGACCATCCACATGTGGCAGCAGCTGACCCCAATGATCATCGAGGGGCTGACGCAGCTGACGCTGGGCGGGCCGATGCACGTCTATCACGGCGGCCTGCAGCACGCGCGCTTCCGCTATTTCGATCCGGCCGGCCAGCGGCCGGGACTGCCGGAGGGGGTGGCGGCGCTGGTCGATGGACTGACGGCCGATGGGGCGTCGCTGACGCTGGTGAACACCGACGTGGACGCTGCACACGAGGTGATCGTGCAGGCGGGGACGTTCGGCGAGCACGATTTCGCCGGCGGCACGCTGGACGGGGTGCCGTTCGAGGCAGACGGGCGGTGGCTGTCGGTACGGCTCGAGGCAGGCGCCACGGCGCGGCTCGAGGTGGGGATGAGACGCTATGTACGGCCGCCCAGCTACGACACGCCGTGGGTGACGGCGGCGGACGGCGTGGCGCCGATCAGGGGGCGGGAGCCCTGAGTACACGCCCTCCTGAACTGAAACCCTGAGCTGTCATCCCGGCCGAAGAGCCGGGACCCGCCCTGTCACCGGCGCAGGTTTCGAGTTGGGTCCCGGGTCAAGCCCGGGATGACACGTCAGCGAACTGGATGTCGGAAGCGATCCGAGCTAGCGCCGCTGCGCCAGGTAGATGTGCTGGCAGGCGAGCACGACTTCGCCGCGCTGGTTGAAGACGCGGACTTCCTCGGTGATGCGGCCGTATTGGGGGCGCTTGGGGTCATCGTCGAGGGCGGCGATGGTGAGTTCGGTGTGGATGGTGTCGCCGATGAAGACGGGCTTGGGGAAGCGCAGGCGTTCGTAGCCGTAGGTGAAGGCGAGCGGGTTGATTTCGGTGGCGGTCAGCCCGATGCCGATGGCGAAGGTCATGGTGCCGTGGGCGATGCGCTGTCCGAACTCCGAGCCCTTCATGAACTCGGCGTCCATATGGTGGGGGAAGAAATCCCCTGTGTGCCCGGCGTGGACGACGAAATCGGTCTCGGTGATGGTGCGGCCGGTGGTTCGGCGGACTTCGCCGACGACGTAGTCCTCGAAATGGCGCGGGCGCTCCATCAGAAGCTCTCCCGGAACATGCGGTCGAGGTCGGCGAGGATGGCGGAGGCTGATTCGCGGTTGATCAGGCCGGCGTTGAGGCGCTTGCTGGCAGCATCCTGGAAGGCCATGTAGCCGTTGTGGCGCGGACGGACATAGGCGCCTTCGAGCGTGTTGCGGGTGTTGCGGTAGAAGTTGCCGGCAGCGGCGTTGACCGCTTCGTCCTCCCAGGCCGCGGCGTGACCGGGCTGCCCGCCGGAGATGGCGTAGAGGGTGCGCTGCACCTCGGCTGAGGCGACCCAATAGGCGTAGTCGATGGCAGCGTCGCGATGCCGCGAGAAGGCGGAGACGGCGATGCCGGTGCCGCCAAGGGCCGAGCCGCTGGCGCCGGGCAGGGGGATGTCGGCGAAGGTCAGGTGATGCAGGCGGAAACCGGGGACGGCGTAGCTGACGTAGCCGTAGCCGAGCGGCATCAGCGCCACCTTGGCGTCGTCTCGGGCCATCGCTTCGGAGGCGGCGATCGGGTCCATGGCGAAGTTCGACGGCTCGATATGGGCGGCGACTTCGGCCAGCATTTTGATGGCGCGGATGCCCGTGGCGGTGTCGACGAGCGGGCCGATTTCGACCGAGCAGGGGTGGCCGAGATTGGCGGTGAGCGTGAAGAAGCTCATCATCGAGTGCGGCGCGAGGAGGGGCAGGGTGACGTGGCCCTCTTTCGCGAGCGCTACGACGCCGTCCCAGTCCTTGGGGGGCTCGATGAGGTCGGCGCGGTAGGCCATGACCTGGGTGGCGGCATCGATAGGGAAGGCCCATTGGTGGCCGGCATAGGTGTAGCTGGGGTAGGAGCGGCCGACTGAGCACCGGGCCAGCGCTTCGCGCTCCGCTTCGCGGCCGGGGACGTCGAGGGGGGCGAGGCAGCCTTCTGCGGTGACCTGGCCGACATGCGGGTGGTCGATGACGATCATGTCGTACTGGCGGGCCAGTTCCTCGACCGGAAAGGACTCGAAATCCTGGAGGCTGCGCTTGTCCCACTCGATGACGACGCTGGTCCTTTCGGCCCAGGCCTGGGCCGTCGCCACCATCGGGTCGTAGCCACGCGGGTGGCTCCAGGTCATGCCCTTGAGGGTGGTCGTCGTCACAGGTCGAACTCCTTGCGGATCTGAGCGCTCTGCTCGCCGATGAGGGGGGCGGCGCGGGTAGTGCGGGTGCGGGCGCCGTCGATGCGGAGCGGCGAGCGGGTGGTGAGGATGGAGACGCCATCGTCGCGAGTGACGGTCTGCAGCATGTCGAGGGCCGTGAAGCCGTCGCTCTCCAGCAGCTCGGGCCATTCGAGCACCTTGGCGCACCAGATGTCGGCAGGCTCGAGGATGGCGAGCCAGTCGGCGGTGGGTTTGGTGGCGAGGCGGTCGGCGATTAGGCGTTTGATCTCGTCGCGGGCTGTGAACCAGCTCTTGGGATCGGCGGCGTAGCCGTCGAGTGCGGGGAGTTCGAGCAGGTCGCGGATCTTGCCGAGCGGGGTCATGGCGAGGGCGAGCCAGCCGTCGGCGGTGGCGTAGACTCCGTAGGGGGCCGAGAGATAGGCGTGGGCGGAGCGGAAGTCGGAGCGCTTCGGCTTCCTCCGGCCATCGTTGAGGTGGGTGGTGAGGACCTCGAACTGGAAGTCGATGAGGGCTTCGAGGAGGCTGGTCTCGACATGCGCGCCCCTGCCGGTGCGGCCCTTCTGGACAAGGGCGGCAAGGATGCCCTGCGCGACGGCGGCGCCGGCCAGCATGTCGGCGATGGCCAGGCCGAAGGGGACCGGGCCCTGATCGTGGTCGCCATTGAGCCACATGACGCCGGAGCGGGCCTGCGCCAGCAGGTCCTGGCCGGGGCGCTGGACCCACGGGCCTTCCTCGCCGTAGCCGGTGATCGAGGCATAGACGATGCCGGGGTTGATGGCCTTGACGCTCTCGTAGTCGAGGCCGAGGCGGTCGATGACGCCGGGGCGGAAGTTTTCGACCATGATGTCGGACGTTGCGATCAGCCGAAGCGCTGCCTCACGGCCGGAATCAGACTTGAGGTCAAGGACGATCGACTTCTTGCCCGCATTGGCGCCAATGAAGGGCTCTGCCATGCCGCGCAATTCCTTGCGCTGGGTATAGTTGCGCAGCACATCGCCCGTGGGCGGCTCGACCTTGATGACTTCGGCGCCAAGCAGACATAGGAACTGGGTCGCCAGCGGACCCGCGATGACGTGACTGAAATCGGCGATGCGTACGCCGGCAAGCGGTTTTGCCACCTGAACTCCCCCTCTATTAGTTCAATAACTGAACTAACAAGGAAAGACGTGTCAAGCGACCTCAGTCGTCGGCGCCGTCTGCCGTGACGCTGGAATGACCCGTTCGCTGCAGCTGGCGTTGTCCCAGATGGCGGTAGAGCCGATTGAGATAGCCGAACAGCTCGCGGCGTTCCGATTCGGAAAATGGCTCGAGAAATGTTGAGTTCTGCCGAGCAATCAGGTCGCTGATCTGGGCGTAGCGCGTCTTGCCCGCGGCAGTCAGCTGCAGGGCATTGAACCGCCGGTCGCTGGCCGATTTCGCCCGCTCTACATAGCCGCGCGTTTCAAGGTCCTTGACCAGCTTGGTGATAGCGGACTTCTTGAAAACCAGGGTGGCGGCCAGGTCGTTCTGCGACATACCCGGGTTGAGACCGATGACGCTGAGGACAACGATCTCGCCCTGTTCGGCATCGAGTGCCGCGTAAAACTCGGTGTTTTCGGCCCGGATATAGGCGCGCAGGGCTCGGGTCAGGAAGGGCAGATTTTCGCGCAGGGGGCCGAGTTCGACGCCTGGCAGCGCGGTGTCTTCAACGTCCTCGGCCACTCGAAAC
>JAEYTN010000042.1 GCA_023433985.1 Pseudomonadota bacterium
TCTGGAAGCGGGCGACATCCTGATCGATGGCGGCAACTCCTACTACAAGGACGATATCCGCCGCGCCGCCGAGTTTGCCAGGTCCGGCATCCGCTACGTCGATGTGGGCACCTCGGGCGGGGTGTGGGGGCTCGAGCGCGGCTACTGCCTGATGATCGGTGGCGACAAGGAGGCGGTCGACCACCTCGACCCGATCTTCGCGGCGCTGGCTCCCGGCAAGGGCGATATCGAGGTGACGCCGCACCGCGAGCACCTCGATCCGCGCGCCGAGCAGGGCTACATCCATGCGGGGCCCGCCGGCGCCGGGCACTTCGTCAAGATGGTGCACAACGGCATCGAATACGGAATGATGCAGGCCTATGCCGAGGGCTTCAACATCCTCGAGCGGAAGAGTTCCGAGGAGCTGCCCCCGGCGGAGCGCTTCGAACTCAACGTGGCCGACATCGCCGAAGTCTGGCGCCGCGGCTCGGTGGTCACCTCATGGCTGCTCGACCTCTCGGCCATCGCCCTCGCCAAGGACCCGGCGCTCGAGGGCTTTTCCGGCCACGTCGCCGACTCGGGCGAAGGCCGGTGGACGGTCGAGGCCGCAATCGAGGAGGCGGTTCCGGCCGAAGTGCTGACCGCCGCCCTCTTCACCCGCTTCCGCTCCCGGCAGGATCACAACTTCGCCGAGAAGATGCTGAGCGCGATGCGGCTGGGCTTCGGGGGACACACGGAGAAGGTGTGACAGGACGCCCTCCACCAGCCTCCGGCTGGTCCCCCTCCCCCGCCAACGCGGTGGAGGAGCAACCGAGCCGTGGGGCCTCAAGAGCGGCATACTCCGACGTCTGAGTGCTCCTCCACCGTCGTAGATGGGGCAGGCTGGACCGCGCATCGCAGATGCGTGGTGGGAGGGGGCGTCCCGCCCCTACTCCCGCAACTCCATCGCCGTGCAGAGATCCCGCAACTGCGCCACCTCCGGCGCCTGCGGATCGGCCAGCCGTTCCCACAAGTTCCCCTCCTGGATCTGCTCCAGCGCGCATGAGCAATACCGCTCGCACTGCAATGCGCCCCAGCCATTGGCGCCGCAGCTCGCATTGCAGCTCGCCGTGAACCCGGCCACATCGCCCACCACCGGCGGCATCAGGGCCGGGCTCTGCAGCACCGTGAGCCCGTAGAGCAGGCCGATGATCACCGGCTGGTGCACGAGGTAGAAGGGCAGGCTCCAGCGTCCCAGCCACGCCAGCCCGCGCACGGCCGACGCCTCGGATCGCCACGAACTTATCCCCGCGCCCCACCCCGAGGCGAGGATCACCCGCATGAGCGCCACGCCCAGCAGCACCACGCCGAACCAGGGGAACACCGGCACCACGTCGCTGGTGGGCGGCGAGGTCGGCCAGAAGCCGATCCAGGCCAGCGTCCGCTGCTCGAACACCGGATCGTTCCAGGCGAAGTTCGCCGCGATCCACGCAACGCCGATCAGCGCCGTGATCCACCAGCGCAGCGGCAGGAACGGCAGCGCCAGTAGCGAGAACAGGGCAATCGCATGCAGCACGCCGAAGAACACGAAGTAGTCGGGGAACATCCAGTAAGTCCCCGCCGTGGTCAGCAGCGCCGCCACCACGAGGAAGGCCCAGCGCCGCCAGAACCGCCGCCAGCGCACGCCCTGCCCATGCCCGAGCACCAGCCCCATGCCGACCAGCAGCAGGAAGCTCGAGAGGATCGCCTTCTGGAACACGACCCAGCCGAGCACCTCGGTCACGTCCACGCCGGAATAGCCGAAATAGTAGAGGTCCCAGGCGACGTGGAAGGTCACCATTGCGAGGATGGCGACGCCCCGCATGAGGTCGAGCAACTGCCAGCGCGCCCGTTTCCCGCTCGTCTCGATGCTCAAGCCGAATCTCTTTTCCGTGTTGCGCCGACCATATGGGAACGCCGCGGCAGGAGAAACGTTGGCCCAGCAGAGAGAACAGACTTTGCCGGCGGTAGCCCTCGATCGCCGGCCTCGGCCGCCCGGAAATCCCTGTCCGGGCGGCTTCTTCTTTCTCGGTTTGCCGCCAGCGTGCCGTCAGCGCGGCCAGGAGCGAAGCGACGTAGCGGGGCCGGGGCCGGCCCAGCCGCCACCGCACCCGCTATCCCCCCTCGAAAACCTCAGGTAAATACTGAGCAAAATGCTTCGACGGGATGGGGAATGGAGCAGGTACTCGAGGCGGCCAGGTCGCTGCCGCTCTACAAGCTGGGGCCGCGGGCGGTGATGATCACCGAGGGCGGCAAGACGGGCAAGCTCTATATCCTCAAGTCCGGCGACCTCGAAGTGGTGCGCGAAGGTTCGTCGGTCGCCGCCATCGCCGAGCCCGGCTCGGTGATCGGCGACATGTCGGCGCTGCTCGACGAGCCGCATTCGGCCACCGTCCGCACCCGCGGCGGCGCCGAAGTCTATGTCGCCGAAGACCCCGAAGCCTTCCTCGACGCGCACCCCTCCGTCGCCCGGCACATTGCCAGGATCCTCGCGCTCAGGCTGCAGAAGACCACGGCGCTGCTGGTGGACATGCGCAAGCAGAGCAAGGTGCGCGAGGATCACGAGATGTTCGACAAGATCTTTGCCCTACTCAAATAGCGGGAGCAGTGACGTGGCCGACGAGACCCAGGGCTGGCTGAAGTTCGATTTCTACCCCGCGGGCGCGGAGCTGATCCGTCAGGGCGGCAAGTCCGGTACCCTGATGGTGCTCAAGGAAGGCGAGGTGGAGGTGCTGCGCGACGGCAAGTTCGTCGCCTCCACCAAGCAGCCCGGCGCCATTTTCGGCGAAATGGGCGTGCTGCTCGACCGGCCGCATTCGGCCAGCGTGCGCGCGCTCACCGACGTGCAGCTCTACGTCATCGACGATGCGCTGACCGTGCTCGAGCAGCACCCGTCCTGGCTGCTGCAGATCGCCCGGCTCCTGGCGCAGCGGGTCAACGCCACCACGGCGCAGCTCGTCTCGCTCAAGCAGCAGGAGAACGACGAGGACAATTCGGACATCATGGTGCTGC
>JAEYTN010000554.1 GCA_023433985.1 Pseudomonadota bacterium
CTTTCGAGAGGCGGAACGCTTCCTCGATCTGCGCCCCGACCGTGTGGACGGGGTTGAGCGAGGTCATCGGCTCCTGGAAGATCATGCCGATCTCGCGGCCGCGGATGCGCTGCAGCGCCGGCTCGTCGGCCGCCGTGATGTCTACCGCTGGGCCATCTGGACGGTGCAGCATGATCGAGCCGCCGGTGATGCGGCCGCCACCGAAATCGACGAGGCGATTGATAGAAAGCGCCGTCACCGACTTGCCCGAGCCGCTCTCGCCGACGATGGCGAGGGTTTTGCCGGCGTCGAGCTCGAAACTGACGCCTTTCACCACCTCATTGGCGGCAGGATCCTCGCCGAAACCGACGCGGAGATCGCGGACGGAGAGCAGCGGGCTCATGCGTGCCGCTCCTTGCTGCGCGGATCGAGAATGTCGCGCAGCGCGTCGCCGAGCAGGTTGAAGCCGAGGATGGCGAGCATGATGGTGAGGCCGGGGAAGAGCATCAGCCAGGGCGCGCGCGTCATCATCGACTTGCTCTCGGCCAGCATGACGCCGAGCGAGGGCGCGGGGGGCTGTGTGCCGAGGCCGAGGAAGCTGAGGCCAGATTCGGTGAGAAGGGCCCAGGCGAGGGCGAGGGTGATCTGCACGGTGAGCGGCGCAACGAGGTTGAGCAGCAGGTGGCGGGTCAGGATGTAGCCCTCGGAGCTGCCGAAGGTGCGCGCCGCCTCGACGAACTCGCGGGCCTTGAGCGCGAGAGCGGGGGCGCGGACGACGCGGGCGAAGATGGGCGTATAGACGATGCCGATGGCGATGATGCTGGTGACCATGCCGGCACCCTCGATAGCGACGATCAGCAGCGCGAGGAGGATCGCCGGGAAGGCCAGCACCACGTCCATGGTGCGCATCAGCACCCCGTCCCACAGGCGCCCCCACCACGCGGCGAAGAGCCCGATCACCGCACCGGCCGTGGCAGCGACGCCGACCGAGGCGAAGGCGACGATGAAGGACTCGCTGATCCCCAGCATCAGGCGGCTGAACACGTCGCGGCCGAGAAGGTCCGTGCCGAACCAGTAGGTAGCGCTCGGCGGCTTCAGCCGGTCGACGACGAACTGCTTCAGCGGATTGTGCGGCGTGACCCCGAGAATGCCGAGCACTGCGAGGACGAGGAAGACGAAGATGATGACCGCCCCGATGCGGCCGCTCGGGTGTTTCAGCACGGCCTTGAGCAGGTCCATCACTTGCCCCCGAGCCGGATGCGCGGATCGAGCGCCGCGTAGGCGAGATCGACGAGGAGGTTCACGACGAGGAAGTTGAAGGCGATGAACAGCACCGCGCCCTGCACCAGCGGATAATCGCGCTGACTGATGGCATCGAGGGTGAGCCGGCCGAGGCCGGGGAGGGCGAAGATCTGCTCGACGATCACCGCGCCGCCGAGGAGATAGCCGAACTCGACGCCCGAGAGCGTCACCACCGGGATCAGCGCATTGGGGAGCGCGTGGCCCCAGACCACGTCGCGCTGCGAGGCGCCCTTGGAACGCGCGGTGCGGACATAGTCGTCGCTCAGCACATCGAGCATGGCCGAGCGGGAGATGCGGGTGACCGCTGCGGCGAAGGAGAGGCCGAGGGTGATCGCGGGCAGGATCATCTGCGTGAGGTTGCCGATCGGATCGACGAACAGCGGCGTGAACGTGCCCATGGCGGGCAGCATGCGGAAGGTGACCGAGAGGAAGTAGATGAGGAGGAGTCCGACGACGAAGCTCGGCGTCGACTGGCCCAGCATTGCGAAGAGACGCACGGTAAGGTCGGAGGGCCGGTCGGCGTGGGTGGCGGCGAAGACGCCGGCCGGGATGCCGACAGCGAGCGAGATGACCATGGAGAGCAGCGCCAGCTCCAGCGTCAGCGGGAAGCGCGCGAGGATCACCTCGAGCACCGGCTTGCCGTAGGTCACCGATATGCCGAGATTGCCCTCGAACAGCCCGGCGAGCCAGCGCCCGTATTGCACGAAGATCGGCTGGTCGAGGCCGAAATAGGCGGCAAGAGAAGCACGCTGCGCCTCGGTCAGCAGCCCCGCCTCGGTGCCCAGCATGGCGATGATGGCATCGCCGGGCACCAGCCGGATGGCGAAAAAGACAAGGAGCGATACGCCCAGCAGCACCAGCGGGAAGGTCAGCAGCCGTTGCGCGAGATAGTTCAAGGGCGCACCTGATTGAAGGGGCGGACTCGCGAGTCCGCCCCGAAGCACTTACTCGCCGACGGTGACCTTGCTCAGCGAAAAGAGCAACCCGCTTGGGTTGATCTCGTAGTTCTTCACCGTCTCGAGGTTGGCCGTGTAGGTCACGGTGCTCGAAATCCAGATCCAGGGCGCCTGCTCGGCGAGGCGCGCCTCGAAGGCCTGGAAGATCGGCTTGCGCTTGGCGACATCGGTCTCGACGCGACCCTGCTGCAAGAGGCTGTCGAGTTCCTCATCGGCAAAGTTGGCGACATGCGCCAGGTTGCCGTCCTTGGTGAAGTAGCGGTTGTACATGGGGTACGGGTCCGGCCGGCCGCCGTTCTGCGCCACCGCCATGTCGAAATCGCCCTTGAGCCAGGTGTCGACATAGACCTTGAGGTCCATCGTCTTGATGTTGAGCTTCACGCCGATTTCGGCGAGCTGGCTCTGCAGCACCTGCGCTTCGTTGGCGGCATAGGGCGGCTCGCCGGTGGCGGCGATCACCTCGACCTCGAAGCCGCCCTCGAGGCCCGCTTCCTTCATCAGCGCCTTGGCCTTCTCGACGTCCTGCGTGTAGCAGAAGAGGGTCGAGGGATCGGAGGCATAGGCCTCCATGGTGAGCGGGCCGGTGACCTTGCCCTCGCCAACGAGCGCGGTGTCGACGATCTCCTGCCGGTTGACGGCGCATGAAATGGCCTGGCGGACCAGGAGGTTGTCCATCGGCGGCCGCGACGGGTTGAGCTGCAGCACATTGTAGGCGAGGCCCGGAATGCGGTTCAGCGTCATGCCCGGCTCGCCCGGGATGAGCGTCGCCACCGTCGGGTCGTTGAAGAGCGCGAAATCGGTCTGGTTGGCGCGCATCGAGTCGATGATGGCGCTTTCGGACGGCAGCACCGAGATGACGATGCTGTCGACGCCGGTCTTGCCGCCGGCCCAGTTCGGATTGGCGTTCAGCACTTCCTTGACGTTCGGATCCCACTCGTCGAGCGTGAACGGGCCCGAGCCGATGGCCTTGGTGCCGATGCTGCCATCGGCGATGGCGCTGGCCGGAACGATCGAGGCATTGGTGCCCGACATGGCGACGAGGATCGGCGCATCGGGCTGGCTGAGGTTGAACACCACCGTCTGCGGGTCGGGCGTATCGATCGAGGCGATTGAGAGGAAATTGGCGCGCGCCGCGGCGGCCGTCGCCTCATCGAGCAGGCGCTCGTAGGATGCCTTGACGTCGGCGGAGGTCACCGTCTCGCCGGTGGAGAACTTGGCGTTCGGGTCGAGCTTGAAGGTCAGCGTCAGTCCGTCAGCCGAGAACTCCCAGCTCGTCGCCACCGCGGGCACGACATTGTACTGCGCGTCGAGCCGGACCAGCGGCTCGTAGACGAGTTCGAGCAGCCGGAGCGACGGGAACGCCGTCTGCTTGTGCGGATCGAGGCCGGTTGCGTCTTGCGCCCACGCCATGCGGAGCGTCGCCGCTTCGACGGGCAGCGCCGTCATGGTCAGCATCGCCGCCATGGCGGTCCCGGTCAGAAACGTCTTGCCGAAATTGAAGTGCATGAAGACCCTCCGAGTCCCTCTTCTCTGCCGCCATCCGTGACGCTCACGGCAGCGGTTGATCGGGCGAGCTTACGACCCGGAACGGCTCTTTGCCCAGAGCTGATTTCGCGAGTGACAAGCCGCTCGCCTTCCGCCCGGATTCCGCGTATTCGTCATTTTAAACGTTTGCAATGCTGCGTTGACGCGCGGCGCGGGAGGAAGTCGTGGGTGAGACGGGGTTGATGCTGACCGCGGTGCGGCAGCTTGCGTTCGAGGATTTGCCGGCAGGTCCGCTGGGACAGAACGGGGTGCGGATCCGCACGCTGTCCTCGGGCATCAGCGCCGGCACCGAGCTCAGCCAGTATCGCGGCACGTCGCCCTTCATGCACCGGCAGTGGGATACGGCGAATCGGGTGTTCCGTGATTCGGAACTGCCAAGTTGGACCTTTCCCGTGCGTAACCTTGGCTACGAGGAAGCGGGCGAAATCGTCGAGGTCGGGCGCGCCGTCACGGCCGTGCAGCCGGGGGACCGCGTGTTCGGCACCTGGGGGCACCGCTCCATGCACGTGATGGCGGAGGCCGATGCTGCCGCGCGGTTGATCCCGCCCGGAGCCGATCCGCGCATCGGCATCTTCAGCCATATCGGCGCGGTGGCGCTCAATGGCGCGCATGATGCGCGGATACGCATGGGCGACCTCGTGGTGGTGTTCGGGCTCGGCGTGCCGGGCCAGATCGTGCTGCGGGCAGCGCGGGCCTCTGGCGCGACGGTGGTGGGTGTCGATCCGGTGGCGAGCCGCCGGGCGATGGCGGAGAGACTGGGCGCGGACAGGACGCTCGACCCGACGGCAGCGCCGGTTTCGGACGTGATCAAGTCGGAGACGGATGGACGCGGGGCCGATATCTGCATCGAAGTGTCAGGGGCGCCGCCCGCGCTGGCGGAGGCGATGCGGACCGTGGCCTATGCCAGCCGGGTGGTGGCGATGGGCTTCTTCCAGGGGGAGGCACGCGGGCTGCACCTGGGCGACGAGTTCCATCACAACCGAATCGAGTTGATCTCGAGCCAGATCTCCGGCGTGGCGCCGGACGCGAGCCACCGCTGGAGCAAGCTCCGGCTGTGGCAGACGGCGGTGCGGCTGCAGCACGAGGGGCGGCTGAACCTCCTGCCGCTGATCACCGACACGGTACCGTTCGCCGAGGCCCCGGCGCTGTTCGAGCGGCTCGACAGGGGCGATCCCGCCATCCTGCAGTCGGTGCTGGATTTCGGAGCAGTGTCATGAGCTTGCGCGTCGGTTTCCTCGGCGCGGGCGGGATCGCCGCACGCCATGCCGGGGCGCTTGCGAAGGTGGACGGGCTTGAGCTCGTCGCCGCCACGAGCCGGACTCTGGAGGGCGCACAGGCGTTTACCGGCAGGTTCGGTGGAACCGCCTACAACGAATTCGAGCGCATGCTGGGCGAAGCCGGGCTCGACCTCCTGGTGGTCGCACTGCCGCCCGGCGCGCATGCGGGGGAGGTGGAGAAGGCGGCGGCGGCGGGCGTCAACCTGCTGGTGGAAAAGCCCATCTCGCTCGACCTTGGGCGTGCGCAGGCGATGGTGGATGCAAGCACCGAGGTGATTGCCGCCTGCGGGTTCATGTACCGGTTCGGCGGCGCGGTGGAGCGCTGGGACGCGATGGACACCGGCCGGGCAGCGCACTTCTCCGGCAGCTTTCACTGCAACGCGCTGCATGCGCCGTGGTGGCGGTCTCGCCAGATGTCGGGCGGGCAGTTGGTGGAACAGTTGATCCACATCGTCGACCTGGCTCGAAAGTCGCTGGGAAAACCGTCGACCGTGTACGCGAGGGCCACAAACTTCTGCCACCGCGACCTGCCCGGCTATGACACTGAGGACATGAGCGCGATCATCTTCGGCTACGACGACGGCCGCATCGCCGCGCTCAGTGCCTCGAACATTGCGATCCCGGGCCGGTGGATGAAGGGCTGGCAGATCGTGGCCGAACGGGCCACCGGCATCTTCACCGATTGGAACACCGCCGAGCTGGTACGGACCACACCAGAGGTCGTCAGTGAGAAGGTCGCCGCGGATGCTGATCCATTCGTTGCGCAGCTCACCGATTTGCGTGACGCAATTAACGGTAGTCGGGCGCCCCGTGTACCGCTGGCCGATGGACTGGCAACGCTGGAACTCGTGCGGGCGGCGCGGCGTTCGGCCGACGAGGGGCGGGAGGTGTCGCTGTGATTGCGCTGCACGGCTTCTTGCCGCTGCTTGATGGCGCGGTGCCGGAGCATATCGTTGAAAGCGAGGGCGTCTGGCGGCTGGCCGATGGCAGCCGGATGCGGCTCGAACGGAATGGCGAGCGCTGGCGGGTTGTGCTGGAGGGGCCGGCCGGTGAGCGGCGGATCGCTTCGCTGGGCCTGCGGCTGACCGCGGGAAATGTACGCCAGTACCTGCGCAACGGCTATATGAGCTGGGATGGCAGCTTCTTCGTCGAACCGGGCGCGGCAGGCGAGGTGGCGAAAGCCGATCCGAGGCTGACCAACGGCCACGCGATGACGGCACTGCTGCCATATGGCGGCCCGGGCGCGACGGTGATCGGTTTCGTCCGCCACGACCGCTACCAGTCGCGGCTCCGGTTCGACATCGGCGGGCCGCTGACCATCGATATCGAGACGCTGATCGACCTGGTCCCGCATACCGGCGAGATAGCGACCGAAGAACTGGCGGTGTTCAGCGGCGACGACGTCGAGGCGGCGCTCCGGCGCTGGGCGACGCTGGTAGGGGAAGCCTCGCCGCTCCCACCGCGCGTGCCAGAACGGCGACTGAGCGGCTGGTGCTCGTGGTACAACCTCTACTCCTCCCTGAGCGAGCTGGGGCTGCTGGAGCATCTCGACGCCGCGGCGCGGTTCCGCGACGAAAAGCAGGCGCCGTTCGACATCTTCCTCGTCGATGATGGCTTCACGCCCGAGATGGGTGACTGGCTGGAGTTCAAGCCGCAGTTCCCGAACGGCATCAAGCCGGTGCTGGACGGGGCGCGAGCCAGTGGCTTCACGCCCGGTCTCTGGATCGCGCCGTTCATGGTCGGCAACCGCTCCAACCTCTACCAGGCGCACCCCGACTGGGTGGTGAAGAGCCGCGCGAACGGCAAGCCGCTGGCGCCGATGACGTTCTACGGCGAGTTCCGTTGGCACAAGCGCAGCGAGGAATACTACGTCCTCGACGTCACCCACCCGGAAGCGGAAGCCTATATCCGGCAGGTCTTCCGCACCTGGGCACAGGACTGGGGCTGCAGCTACTTCAAGACCGACTTCATGCACCTGGGCTCGACCTACGGTCCGGACGAGGCGGTGTGGCACGCGGACGGCCTGAGCCGTATCGCCATCTGGATGAAGATGGCGCGGCTGATCCGCGAGGAGGTCGGCGAGGCACAATGGCTGCTCTGCGGTTCACCCCTCTGGGCGCCGGTGGGGCTTTGCGACGCGATGCGTATCGGCCGCGATATCGGGGTAACCTGGAAGGGTCACTACTCGGCGGAATCGCTCTTGCGCGACCAGACGGCACGCAACTTCGCCCACGGCATCCTGTGGCAGGCCGACCCCGACTGTATCCTGCTGCGCGACCGCTTCCATGAGTTGAGCGACGACCAGGTGCACTCCCTCGCGCTGTTTGCCGGGCTGGCTGGCGGCGTGCTGATGACCTCAGACCAATTGGACGAGGTACCCGAAGCGCGGCGACAACTCCTGGCCGAGTTGGCCGGCGACGGACACGCGTACCAGTGCGAGTTCCCGCTGCTCGGCCAGACGGCGCTGCGTTATCGGCTGGGTACTGCCCCGAACGGATATCCAATGGCGATCAGCGAGGGCGATCCGCTGCTGGTGCAGCGCGTACGGCGACCGGACGGATCGGTGCTGCTCAATTTGTTCAACACCGGGGATGTAGCGGTCGAGCGGGTCGTGAACTGGCAGCTGGCAGGCCGACGCGGCGAGGTTACGGAGGACGGTGCCGTCGTTGAGGCCGACGAGGACGGGTTTGTCGTGAGGCTGAGGCCGCATCAGTCGCGGCTGTTTCGGATCAGGCTACGCTAAGGGTGCCCTACTCTGCCATCCGTCGATCCCGGACTGGTTTCACGCCGGGGGCTGGAGGGAGGAGGTTGCGGGGGTCGGCGAAGGGGAAGATGGGTTCGAAACGGAAGGCTTCGGCGTAGCCGGCCGGGTCGTTGCACTGGGCGGCGCGGAAGCGTCCACTAAGCTCGGCCATCTCGACGAAGCGTCCGGTGTCCTGCGAGACATGCTTGCGGATCGCCTCGCGCTTGCGCTCCATGTGTGGCGTGATGTCGATGTAGTGGGTGGGCGTGAACCCGACCCCCATCATGGTTTCCATCCACATCACGGGGGCGATGAAGTTGGCAGCGATCCGCACCGCGTCACTGAGCGCACGGTGGTCGCCGTGGTAGTCGTTCGGGGCGTGCGTGATGACCAGTGACGGGCGCTCCGCAGCGACCAGCGCCGCGATGCGGTCGATGACCGGCCCCTCGGCGCGAAGGCCGCCATCGGGGAAGCCGAGCATCGTGGGCTTGAGGCCGAAGGTGGCCGCCGCCGCATCGGCCTCGACCTGGCGAATGCGGACGAGCTCGGTCGGATCGCCCCTTCCGCCCTTCGCCCCGTCGGTGGCGGTGACCATCAACACCTCGTCCCCCTGCGCCTGGAAGGCGGCAATGGTGCCGCCCATGAAGATTTCCAGGTCGTCGGGATGGGCCCCGATGGCGAGGATTTTCATGCCGCCTCCAAGAACTCGATCACCATGGCCGCCGTCCAGGTGAAGCGGCCGCCGCCACAGGGCTCGCCGGTCAGCGGGTCATAGTACTCCGCGAAACCCGACTGCGTGATGAGCTCGAGGCTCGACTTGACGATATGCTCGGCAACGGCCGTTTCACCGACGACACGGAGCCCGTCCTGGATCATGTAGTTCATCACCAGCCAGGCCGGTGCGCGCCAGTAGCGTTTGGGCTCGAAGCGTGGATCGGACGGATCGTGCGAGGGCACGATGTATTTGACCTGCGTCGCCCAGCGCTCGATGGTGCGTGCGATCGCCTGCGCCCTTACCTTTGGCACGGTGGCGAAGACCGGCAGGATACCGCCGATCGAGGCAGACTCGATGAGCTGTCCCGTGATCCGGTCGCGGCAGAGATACTGGCCGTGCCGTTCGCTCCAGAGGCTTTCCAGCGCCGCCAGCGCCCTTGTCGCGCGCTCCCGGTTGGCCTCGGCGATTGCGGTCTCCCCGAGCGGTTCGGCGAGATCGGCGAGGTCGGTCATCGAGCGGATCAGGATGGCGTTGAAGCCGGGGTCGACGACCTTGAACGGCGAGGCGTCGTGCAGCCTCGAGTTGTCCCAGCCGAGCGAGCGGAAAAGCTGCACCAGATAGAGGTAGCGGTCGTACTGCGCCTTGGTCGGGCGGTGCGCCGGATCGGCGTGCTGGGTGTCGCGCCGGACATAGGGCTCGACGCCGTCGGTCGGCACGCGCTCGAACGCCTCGTCCCAGTCGACCGAGTTGTCGCGGCCCGACTCCCAGGGATGGAGGATGGCGACGAGGCCTTCGCGAGCCGGATCGCGCATCTCGTAGAACCAGCGGTGCCAGGCATCGATCTTGGGCAGCAGCGCCTTGGCGCGCGCTGCGGCCGCCGCCTTGTCGGTGGCGCGATCGTAGAGCCGCTTCACGGCAAAGCCCGCGACCGGCGGCTGCGTGATGCCCGAGGTGGCGGTGCCCGGCCGCTTGGTGTCCCACACATTGGGGCCGGGGAAATAGCCGTCCGAATAGACGTGGAAGACGATGTGCGGGACCATGCCGTCGTCCCACTGGTTGGCGAACAGCGTCTCGATCTCGGTCCAGGCGCGCGCCTCGTCGTAGTGGAACTGGCCGAGCGCCGTGAGGCAGGAATCCCAGTTCCACTGGAACGGGTAGAGCCCCTTGGTGGGGATGGTGTAGCTGCCCTGATCGTTCTCCTTCAGCACCTCCAGGGCGTGGTCGTAGATCTGCTTGGCTTGAAGGGTCATGGGGTACCTCGGGGTCTAGAGCCGCGTGGCCGACGCGAAGATCTCGGCGATCCGGGCGTGGCCTTCGGCATTGGGATGCACGTGGTCGGGAAGGATGAGGGCATCGCCACCGCTTGCGGCGAGCGTCTCGCTGACCGGGGCGTAGAAACAGCCGAATTCGCGGGCGAGCTGCTTCACCGTGCCGGTGTAGCGTTGGTATCCGGCCCGGCTCTGCCCGGCAAAGCCGTCCTCGGCGCCGACGGCAAGGCCGGCATCCGGCAGGTGCGAAGGGCTGCCGATGACGATGGCATCGGGCGGATAGCCGGCTTCGATCAGGCCACCCAGCAGGTCGCGGTAGTCGCGCACGAAGCCAGCGTGCCCGAAAGTTTCGGGGGCAGCGATGTAGCGTGCGTCGTTGGTGCCGTAGAGGATGGCGATGACGTCGCCGCGGTCTTCGCCGAGCAGGTCGCGTCGGTAGCGGCCGTGACCGTTGTTCTCGCGCGGGACGCCCAATGCCGCTGGCGAGGATTGCAGTACCGTGCCGCTCAGGCCCTTGTTCGTGAGCGATGCACCCAGCATCGCCGCCAGCCGGTTTGCCCAGCGCAGCGCCGGATCGGCGATATGGAGCGCCTGCGTGATCGAATCGCCGAAGGTGGCCAGCACTCCCGCCCTGCCCTGCCAACGCTCGAGGAACGTGCTCACGCCCGTGGCTCCAGGAATTCGAGCAC
>JAEYTN010000582.1 GCA_023433985.1 Pseudomonadota bacterium
GGGCAAGGCACAGCGGAGCCGTGCGCCGATCCAGGCGCTGGCCGACAAGGTCGCTGGTTGGTTCGTGCCGACGGTGGTGGCGATCGCCATCGTGGCGTTCGTTGCCTGGATGATCTGGGGGCCGGGGCTCGGCGAGGCGGTGGTAGCGGCGATCTCGGTGCTGATCATCGCGTGTCCGTGTGCGCTGGGGCTGGCAACGCCGATCTCGATCATGGTGGCGACCGGGCGCGGAGCGCATGCGGGCGTGCTGGTTCGCGACGCCAAGGCGCTCGAGGGCTTTGCCCGGGTCGACACGCTGATCGTCGACAAGACGGGGACGCTGACCGAGGGCAAGCCGGTGCTCGACCAGGTGATCCCGGTGAAGGGCGTCGACGAGGGCTTTGTGCTCTCCGTCGCGGCGGCGCTCGAGAAGCATTCGGAGCACCCGATCGGCTCGGCCATCGTCAAGGGCGCAGAGGCGCGGAACGCGCGGAGCTACGAGGCGACCGGGTTCCAGTCGCTCACCGGGCGCGGCATTCGCGGCGAGGTCGGCGGCAAGCCGGCGCTCATCGGCAACGTGGCGCTGCTCAAGGGTGAGGGTGTCGCTGTGGATGACGGGCTCGCGGCGCTGGTGGACGAGCAGGCGGGACGTGGACGGACGGCGATCCTCGTGGCTCACGACGGAGCGGCGATCGGCGTTGTCACGGTCAGCGACCCGATCAAGGCCGGGGCGAAGGACGCCATAGCCGCCTTGCGCGACGCCGGGATCGCGGTGGTGATGGCCACCGGCGACGCCAGGGGCACCGCGGAGACGGTCGGGCATGAACTCGGGGTGTCGGATGTCCGGGCCGGTATGACGCCCGAGGACAAGCACGGCTTGATCGAGCAACTGAAGCGCTCCGGCAAGTTGGTGGCGTTCGCAGGCGACGGCGTGAACGACGCACCGGCGCTGGCGGCGGCGGATGTCGGCATCGCCATGGGCACGGGGGCGGACGTGGCGATCGAGTCGGCGGGGATCACGCTGCTCAAGGGCGAGCTCGGTGGCATCGTGAAGGCCCGACGGCTGGCGCTGGCCACGCTCTCGAACATCAAGCAGAACCTCCTGTTCGCGTTCGGCTACAACGCGCTCGGCATTCCGCTGGCAGCGGGGGTGCTCTACCCGTTCACCGGGTGGTTGCTGTCGCCGATGATCGCGGCGGCGGCAATGGCGCTGAGTTCGGTGTCGGTGATCGGCAATGCGCTGCGATTGAATGGGGTGAAGCTCTGAGCGCTAACCCCCAACGTCGCATTGACCACTGACATGTCAGTGCCTAGAACCGCCTCGAATAAACCGCCGCGGGCGGGACGAAACGGGGCGCCCTCATGGCGAATATGGACAAGTACCTGACGATCGAAGACCTGATGAAGGCGGCCAGGCGGCGCGTGCCGAAGATGTTCTTCGACTACGCGGATTCCGGCGCCTACACCGAGGGCACCTATCGCGAGAACACCACGGACTTCGAGAAGATCAAGCTGCGGCAGCGCGTGGCGGTGAACCTCGAGGACCGCAACCTCTCGACCACTATGCTCGGCCAGCCGGTGTCGATGCCGGTAGCGATCGCGCCGGTGGGGTCGACCGGCATGCAGTCGGCCGACGGCGAGATCAAGGCGGCGCGGGCGGCCGAAAAGTTCGGCATCCCGTTCACGCTTTCGACCATGGCGATCTGCTCGATCGAGGACGTGGCCGAGAATACGTCCAAGCCCTTCTGGTTCCAGCTCTACGTGATGCGTGACCGGCCGTTCGTCGAGCGGCTGATCGACCGCGCCAAGGCGGCGAAGTGCCCGGTGCTGGTGCTGACGATGGACCTGCAGATCCTCGGTCAGCGGCACAAGGATATCCGTAACGGGCTGAAGGCGCCGCCTCCGATCACGCCGAAATTCCTGTTCGAGATCGCGACCAAGCCGGCCTGGGCGTTCGGCATGCTCGGGACCAACCGGCGCACCTTCCGCAACATCCACGGGCACGTGACCGAGGCGACGAACCTCGGCACGCTCAGCCGGTGGACGGCGACACAGTTCGACCTGACGCTCAACTGGAAGGACATCGCCTGGATCAAGAAGCGGTTCGGCGGACCGGTGGTGGTGAGGGCGTGCTCGACCCCGAGGACGCGCAACTCGCCATCGACAATGGCGCCGACGGCGTGATCGTCTCCAACCATGGCGGGCGGCAGCTCGACGGGGCGCCTTCGTCGATCCGGGTGCTGCCCGAGATCGTAGACGCGGTGGGGCACAAGACCGAGGTGCTGATGGATTCGGGCATCCGCTCGGGCCAGGATGTGCTGAAGGCGCTGGCGCTGGGGGCCAAGGGCACGTTCGTCGGCCGGGCGATGGCGTTCGGGCTGGGTGCGGGCGGCGAGGCCGGGGTGACGCGGGCGCTGAACATCATCCAGAAAGAGATGGACACGACCATGGCCCTGATGGGCGAGCGAGACGTGCGCAACATCGGCTCGCACAACGTCTATTCCAACGACCTGCTGCGCCGGCAGGGCTACTGAGCCGTCCGACAGCCACGACCGTCACCCTTCCTCGCTGACGCGGGGGAGGGGCAAGTCGCTTGCCTCATTGATCCTTGCCCGGGCAGGGAACCAGCTGCCGCGGATTTGCTTGAATCCGGGACGATCAATGAGGATCGAGATGGGTGATCGCGAAGACGCCGTTCGCGCCCGGGCCTATGCCCTCTGGATGAAGTCGGGACAGCCCGAAAGCGCAGCGATGGATTTTTGGCTCGAAGCGGAGCGGCAGATCGAGGCCGAGCGATCCGAATTGAGCCCGAAGCCCATGACGCCCCCTGTTGAAGCCGGCCGGCAGAAGGGAAGCTGAAATGGCGACCGTGGTTGGACTGACCGAAGGACAGATCGAGCGGTTGCTCGACGATCTGGTGCAGGTCGAGAACGGCCTCAAGGCGGTGTACGACGAGCTGGCGCAGCAGAACGTGTCGAGCGATACGCTCACGCGCTTCGCGCAGATACACAACCGCTACAGCTCGACGATTACCTTCCTGCAGCGGCAGCGGGAGCTGTCCGGAAGGGACCGGCCGTCGGCGGCGAGGATGTCCGACAACCTTCACAACGATCCCTAGCCTCAGCTCTGCGACGATCCGTCCGGGCGCCAGGTAAGCTGGGTGTAAATCTTCTTGGCCACGGCCTTCATCTCGGTCTCGGGCAGGCTGCCGACCACCGTGCAGGTGATGCGCTCGTTGCTCCAATAGAACGCATCGAGGCTGTTGCGGCTGGTGAACTGATAGGCATTCGGCTCGGCCGGCAGCGCGGCAGTGATGTAGACCGTGACCCGGTCATTGGCGGCGTTCTGGTACATCAGTTGGGCGGCCGGTCCGAGCGACGGGTCGTCGTAGCTGGCAGGCAGCAGGCGGCCGCCGACGAGCTCGAAGCCCTCGGGCGCGAGATCCGGAGGGGTGATGGGACGAGCCACACGGTTCGACAACCACGAGACCAGGTGCTCGCGGTCCGCCGCCGCGACTTCCACGGCATGGCGATTCTCGCGAACGTAGAGCGCGTGCGCGGTGACGGCCGAGGCGATCAGGCTGGTGCTCTCGGGTTCGCGATCGAAGGCACGGATGGCCCAGCCGGCGCCGGTGCCGATGGCGAGAACAACCACGGCGGCAGCGGCTAGCTGAGTCCAGTTGAGCGTGATGCCGCGGGGCCGGAGCGCGAGTTCGGGCGGCTTCAGCCGGTCGGGGATAAGCTCAGGCGCCACCGGCGGGAAGAGGGCGGTCATCGCCTCGTTCTGGCGCTGCCAGTGGGCGACCTCGGCGGCCTTGTCGGGATGGAGGGCGAGCCAGCCTTCGATCTCGGCGGCGCGGCCCGCTGGCAACAGCCCGTCGACATAGGCGTGAAGTTCGTCTTCCGTGATGGGAGCAGGGCGCGGGGTCATTTGACGGACCGCAATTTCGGTTCGTCGCCGGTGCCGGTCAGCGTGCGCAGCGCGGCGCGGGCGCGGCTCAGGCGGGACATGACTGTGCCGATGGGTATGCTGAGGATGGTTGCTGCCTCTTCGTAGGAGACGCCTTCGAGGACGACGAGCAGCAGCGTCTCACGCTGATCGCCGGGGAGCCGGTCGAGGGCGCGGCTCATTTCGCCGAGCGCGAGCCGGCCGTGTTGCGGCGCCGGAACCGATGGCTCGACGAGAAGCGCATCGTAGGCGACGTGGTCGCCGCGGCGGCGTTCCGTGCGGAGCGAATTGCGCCACAGGTTGACCAGGATGCGGAACAGCCACGCCTGGACCGGTCCGGTGGGACGGAACAGCCCGCGCTTGCGGATGGCACGTTCGAGACAATCCTGGACGAGGTCGTCGGCGCGGTCGGCGTTCCGCGTCAAGGCGCGCGCGTAGCGGCGGAGAGCCGGCACGCTTGCTTCGATCTCGTCCAGAAAGTCCATAGGCGCGAGGGCTCGGTCTTATTCGACCGCAGTGTGCCAGACTTCGCCGACGCCGTCGCCGGTGGTGTCGCCGGGCTTGGTGTCCTTGATCCACAGGTAGAGCGGCATGCCCTTATAGGCCCACATCTTGGTGCCGTCGGTGCGGTCGACGATGGTGAAGTCGCCATCGGCGGTGGCCCCGTCGGAAACGAACAGCGGCGGCCAGTTGACGGCGCACTTGTCGTAGCAGTTCGACACGCCGGCAGTGTCCTTGTCGTAGGTGTACAGGGTCATGCCGTTGGCGTCGGTCAGCACTTGCTTGCCGCCGATCTCCGATGACTTCACGGCGCCGCCGACATAGTCTTCGGCAAAGGCAGCGGTGGACAGAGTGGCGAGCGCGGCGACGCCGAGCAGGATCGCAAGTTTCATCGTTTTCTCCCGGTTGGGTTGGGCCGGTCGATGGGCCGGCTTCGATGCTCAAACACCGCCGACGCGAAGTTATTCCGCGCCCTCCGAAATTCGTGCGAAGTTGGGTCGAGACACGGGGGAGGAACGGGATGAGCGAGGAGCATCGGATCGTCGAGGTGCAGATCGCGGCGCCGAAGGCAGTGGTCTGGCGGGTGCTCCGCGACCCGGCGGAGGTGCGCAACTGGTTCGGCTGGGAAGCGCCATCGCTCGATGAGGAGATCCGGATGATCTTCGTCGACGGAGCGGACGCCGACGAGGCCGCGGGGACGATCCAGTTCGGCGAGTGGGAAGGGACCTCCGACCGCTTCGAACTCACCGAGCGTGGCGACGGAACGCTGCTCACGGTGGTGCGCCGCGGCACGCCGCCGGAGGGCGGATGGGGGGTGCACTACGACGAGGTGGTTGAGGGGTGGATCACCTTCTTGCAGCAGTTGCGCTTGTACGTCGAGGCGCATCGCGGCGATGGGCGGCGGACGCTGCGATTGTCGAGCGAAGCGGGGCCAGGGGCGATCGAGGCCGTGGGGCTGATCGGGGCTGGCGAGACCGGCAGCCATTTCGCGCGCGAGTTGTCACCGGGCGACCGGGTATCGGGGGAGGTGTGGCACTGGGGCCGGCACCAACTGGGGGTGACGGTCGCCGAGTGGAGCGGCGGGCTTATCATGGTCGGGGATCGCGAGGCTGGCGGCGGCACGGCGCTGCTGACCGTCTACGGCATGGGCGATGCCGAGTTCGCGGCGCTCGAAACGCGCTGGCGGACCTGGTGGGGCGCTGCCTACCCCCAGAGTTCCACGCAATGACGCAGATAGTGGACAGGGCGGGGCGAGTCCTGTTCATCTAGCGTCAAGCTGACGACGCGGTTCGAGGAGGACCGGCCCTGTTAGGGGGCGCGTGTGGCCGTCAGCGCAACGGTACTGGAGAGACCAATCGTGAAGAGACGCGAATTCTTCAAGTCGGCCGCCGTGGGAGGCGCAGCCGCAACGGTGGGGCTTGCGGCCCCGGCCATTGCACAATCCAACCCCAAGGTGACCTGGCGACTGGCGTCGTCGTTCCCGCCCGGCCTCGACACCATCTATGGCGGCGGCGAAACGCTGGCCAAGTATGTGAGCGAGGCGACCGATGGCAATTTCACCATCGACGTGTTCGCGGCCGGTGAGCTGGTGCCGCCGTTCGAGGTGGTCGACCCGGTGTCGGAAGGCACCATCGAGATGGCCCACACGGTGGGCTACTATTTTTCGGGCAAGGATGTCGCCTGGGCGGCGCTCTCGGCGATCCCGTTCTCGCTCAACGCGCGCGGGATGAGCGCCTGGTACTACCATGGCGGCGGGCTCGACATCACCAACGAGTTCTTTGGCACCTACAACATCGTGGGCTTCCCCGCCGGCAACACGGCGGCGCAGATGGGCGGCTGGTTCCGCAAGGAGATCAATACCGTCGCCGACCTGCAGGGGCTCAAGATGCGCGTCGGCTTCGCCGGGGCGATCATGACCAAGCTCGGCGTGATTCCGACCCCGATGCCGGGCGGCGAGATCTACAACGCACTCGAGAAGGGCACGATCGACGCGGCGGAGTGGGTGGGGCCGTATGACGACGAGAAGCTCGGCTTCCAGAAGGTCGCGCCCTACTACTACTACCCCGGCTGGTGGGAAGGCGGCCCGACGGTGCACGCGCTCATCAACAAGGACAAGTTCGAGGGGCTGCCGCCAGCCTATCAGTCGCTGCTCAAGACTGCCTGCCAGGCGGTGAGCAACGACATGCTGGCCAAGTACGACCACGTGAACCCCACGGCGATCAAGAAGCTGGTGGCGGCGGGCGCGCAACTCCGCCCGTTCAGCCCGGAGATCATGGAGGCGAGCTACAAGGCCTCGAACGAGGTGTATGCGGAGCTCGAGCAGTCGAGCCCGGCCTTCAAGAAGATCTGGGACTCGATCAAGGCGTTCCGCAAGGACCACTACCTGTGGAACCAGATCGCCGAACTGAACTT
>JAEYTN010000592.1 GCA_023433985.1 Pseudomonadota bacterium
GGCCCTGCCCCCGCTCGAAGACGCCGAGAAGAACGCCGAAACCCGCGTCCACGGCTGCGTCTCGCAGGTCTGGCTCGTCTCGAACCACAACGGCGCCCACCTCACCTATCGCGGCGAGTCCGACGCCATGATCGTGCGCGGCCTCGTCGCCATCCTGGTCGCCCTCTATTCGGGCCGCCCCGCCAGCGAAATCGCCGACATCGACGCCATCCATATATTCGACGAACTTCACCTGCGCGAACACCTCACCACCCAGCGCAGCAACGGCCTCGTGGCGATGGTCAACCGCATCCGGACCGAGGCTAAGGCACTGGCGGCGTAGTCGGCGACGCTTTCCCGCCAGGCTGGCGCAGAAGCGGCTAGGTATCTTCTCCTAGCCCCACACTCATTCCCAGCCTTTCCCCGTCCATCCACGCCCGAGTCCCGGTCTCGCGGCCGGTCGCGACCAACCCGATCCCCCACACCTCCGCCAGCCGGTCGAGACCGATGCGGAGAACGAGCTTCGCACTCCTTCGCGGCCAGCCTCGTTCGGTTTCGATCTGCTGCAGGCCCTTCTCCAGGCCGCAGACGTCCAGCACCACTTCGGCGCAATCGCGCGGCAGCAGTTCGTAGAGCCGCGCGACGGCGCGGCGCGCGTCGGCGGCCATGTCGCTCATTTCTCCGGCATGGCCGGCCCCCTTGCCGCCCGCGGCATGCGCGGCCGAGTAGCTCATGGTGAGGCGCGGATTGAGCCGCGCCCGCTCGACCAGCCGGCGCACGCGCTCGCCCGCCTCCACCTGATGGCGCGCAAGGAAGGCCGGCTCGCCGCCGGTGGAAGCGGCCAGCCGCGCCAGCGGGCTTTCCGCAAGATTCAGCACGGTGCCGTCCGGCCCTGCAGCCGGCTCGCGATGCTGCGCCGCAAAGGCATCGGCATCGAGCATCTGCCGCTTCAGCCATTGCGCCGTTCCGGGCATCGGCGCGGCGCGATGCGTATCGCCGCCGAGCACGCCCTCGGCCTGCAGCGCCCGCACCTCGCGGGCGGAAAGCGCCGCAGCTCCGGCCGAAAACACCTCGCCGTGCCGCACGGCCTCTCCGGTGGCCAGCAACGCGCGGACGAAGCGGAGCAGAGGTTTACGCGCGCCCATGCTTCACCTCCCGGCGCATGACAAGGCGGCGCTCGAGCCGGCTCACCTCCGCGTCGAACTCCGGATCGTCGCGCAGATCCTCGATCACGGCGCAGGCATGGGACACCGTGGTGCGGTCGCGCCCGAAGAAGCGGCCGACATCGTGGTAGATTCGCCCCAGCACCACATGCATCAGGTACATCGCAAGTTGCCGGGCCAGCGCCACATCGGCCTCGCCCCGGCTCGCCGACAGCATTTGCGCGGTCGGCACCCGTCGCGCCGCGGCAACGAAGCGGACCAGGCACCAGCCGGCCCGATCATGCCGCCGAGGGTCGAAGGTGAGTGGCGAAGGCGCCGCCAATGGCGCAGGCGGCGACCAGTCCGCCCGCCTCTCGCTCCGCATTGCCGCCTGCCGCATCTTCGCCTCCACCGTAGATAGGATTGTATTCCTATACGGCGGCGAAATGCCAGCGGGGATAAGTCCGCACGATGAGAGTCAAATGCGACAAGGCGCGCGGCGGGGACGCACGCCTCAATGGCCGGTCAAACGAAACCGGCCGCCCCCTGGGGGAGCGGCCGGTTTGAAACTCGGTGCTCGGAGCGCTTCGGGCGGGGATGGACGGCCGCCTTCAGCGCTGCTGCGAGATCAGGCCATCGCCTTGCGGCCGAGGCCATTGTCCTTGGCCAGCCGCGAGCGGGTGGCGGAGTAGTTGGGCGCAACCATCGGGTAGTCGGCCGGCAGGCCCCACTTCTCGCGGTATTCTTCCGGCGAGAGGTTGTAGTGCGTGCGCAGGTGCCGCTTCAGCGATTTGAACTTCTTACCGTCCTCGAGGCAGATGATGTAGTCGGGCGCAACGGACTTGCGCACGGCCACGGCCGGCTTCTGCTCCTCGGTGACGGCCGGCGCTACCGGCGACTGCAGGCCGCGCAGCGCGGTATGCACGTCGGCAATCAGCTTGGGCAGGTCGGTGACGCTCAGCGCATTGTGGCTAACATACGCGCAGACGATATCGGCGCTCAGATCGATGAGATCGTTGTCAGCGGCGGCGCCGGCGCCATTCAGCTCTGTCATTTCGGGTCCTTTAGTTCTGGAGGCCAGGGTGGGGCTGTGGAGTCCTTACCCTTGACTGGTTGTCTATGGCGATTTTGTAACGGATGCAACAGGCCTAATCTGCTAGTCGAGTAAGATTGTGTTTCATGAAATAGTGACACGATCGGCCAAGCTAACGGTCAATCTCCTCAATAGTGGTTGTAAGTGTAGGCACTTCGCCCGCTTCACGCGCCGCGCGCGCCAGCAGGTGCGCCGCGATCGGCGTCGAAAGCAGCAGGAAAATAATTCCCAAGATCGCCCGCAGCACTACCGCGCCGTCTGTGGAAATCAGCGCCACCGCCACCAGGATGAGTCCGGCGCCGACCAGTCCCGCCTTGGATGCGGCATGAAGACGCGTGTAGAGATCGGGCAGCCTTACGATGCCGATTGCCGCGAGCAGGCCGAACATGGCCCCGCCGAGCACCGCAAGCGCCGCCAGATACTGCAGCAGCGACTCGATCATCTCTCGCCCACCTTTCCCGCCCGCGTCAGAAGGTAGCGGGCGAGCGCGATGGTGGAGAGAAAGCCCACCAGGGCGATGGCGATGGCGATGTCGAGGTAGAGTTCGAGCCCGGTGCGCACGGTCAGCGCGCCAATGAACCCCACCGCCAGCAGCGTCAGCGTATCGAGCGCCAGGATGCGGTCGCCGAGGTTGGGTCCGCGCAGCAGGCGGAAGATGACGAGCAGCATGCCCACAAGCAACAGCAGGATCGCCGCATTGGCCGCCCAGTGCAGCGCTTCGGAGGGACCAATCATCGGCACGCCTCCATCACCCTCACCTCGAGACCGTCGCGGATGCTGCGTATCAAGGCATCACGATCCTGCAAGTCAATTACATGGATCAATAAGTGTCGGCGGTCTGCGGATACATCCACGCTCAATGTTCCCGGCGTCAGCGTAATCAGATTGGCCAGCAGGACAATTTCCACATCGGTCGTTACCGTCAGCGGAAAGGCCACGAATGCTGGTTTGATTGCGAGCTTGGGCCGCAGCACCAGCGCCGCAACGCGCAAGGCACTGAGAATCAGCTCCTGAAGAAAGAGCAGCGACAGCGATGCCACCCGCACCGAACGGCCCCAGAACTTCCGCCCGCCCACCTGCCCCCGAATCAGGAACAGGCAGAAGCCGCCGATCAGCCCCCCGAACAGCAGGTTGGGCAGGCTGAAATTGCCCGTCGCGGCGGCCCAGCCGAACGCCAGCACCAGGGTCAGCACGGCGGGGTTCATGGCGCCGCCTCCGCGAGCCCGGTCACCGCGATGTAGTTCGCCGGCTCCAGCAGTCCCCTTGCGCCCTCGCGCGCAAAGCCCAGCAGCGGCTCGGGGAACAGGCCCAGCAGCAGCACCACGAGCGTCAGCAGCGCGGTCGGCGCCAGCCCCAGCCATCGGGCGCGGCGGCCGAGCGGCCTGAGGTCGGGGTTGGGCAGTTCTGAACTCTCCCCCTCATGCCCCGGCCGCCAGAAGATGTGGGCCCAGAGCCGCGCCCCGGCGATCAGCGACAGCAGCGCGTTGGCCAGCACCGCCAGCCACAGCACCAGCCCCAGGGGGTCGGCGCCCAATCCCCAGCGGGCGAAGCCGCCATCGACCAGCAGCAGCTTGGGCCAGAAGCCGAGGAAGGGCGGCACGCCCGCCACCGCCAGCACCAGCACGAAGAACAGCGCCGAAGGCAGCGAGGCGGTGGCGTAGAGCCCGCCCATCAGCCGCGTGTCGGTGGTGCGGGTCATCGCCTCGATCAGCCCCGCCAGCATGTAAAGCGCCGTGATCGCCAGCATGGCGTGCAGTGCATAGGCCACCGCCCCGCCGAGCCCCGCGAGGTTGCCCAGCGCCAGCCCGGCGATCGATGCCCCTACCCCGCCGATCAGCAGAAAGCCCAGCGCGCGCCTGAGGTTGGTCTCGGCGATGGCCCCCAGCGGCCCGAGCAGCAGCGTGCCCACCGCCACGATCGCCAGCACCGGGTCGAGCAGTTCCCGCGCCCCCGGCAGCAGCATGCCGAGGCTCCTCAGCAGGGCATAGACGCCGACCTTGGTCAGCAGTCCCGCGAGCAGCGCCGAAATCGCCGGCGGCGGCGCATGGTAGCTCGCCGGCAGCCACGCATTCACCGGGAACGCCGCCGCCTTCATGCCGAAGGCGAGCAGCAGCAGCGCGCCGATCCCGGCGAGCGGCACCGCGCTCGCCTCCGCCGCGCGCCCCACGATATCGGCCATGTTGAGCGTGCCCAGGAGCCCATAGAGGAGGCCCAGCGCGAGCAGGAAGAAGGCCGTGGCGAGGAAGTTGAGGAAGCCGTATTTCACGGTCGCGTCGAGCTGCAGGTCGCGTCCGCCCAGCGCCATCAGCCCAAAGCTCGCGATCAGCATCACCTCGAACCAGACATAGAGGTTGAACAGGTCGCCGGTGAGAAACGCCCCGCTCACCCCCGCAAGCAGCAGCAGGAGCAGCGGATACACGCCCTGCTCCCGCGCCCGCTCCGGCATGTCGAAGCGCAGATAGATCAGCAGCACCAGCGTCACCCCGGCCGCCACCAGCGCGAACACGGCGCCCAGGATATCCACCGTGAAGCTGATGCCGAAGGGCGGCAGCCAGTTGCCCATGGTCATGGCCACCGGTCCCAGCTCGAGCACCCGCCAGACCAGCGCCGCATCGACGGCCACCACCACGGCCACGCCCAGCAGCGCGCCAGCCCATTGCAGGTCGCGCGAGCCGCGGCCGATCACCAGCAGCGCCGCGGCGGCCAACGCCACCACCACCGGCAGTACCACCAGCCAGTCGGCTGCGAACACGGCGCTTTGCTGCATCTCGCCCATCAGTAGCTCATCGGCGGCTCGGGCCGCCCGGGCGGTTCGGCCACCCGCATGCGGTCGGTGTCGTCGGCTTCGAGATGCGCATAGGCCCGCCACGCCAAGACGAGCAGGAAGGCGAACATCGCAAAACCGATCACGATGGCGGTCAGGATCAGCGCCTGCGGCAGCGGATTGGCAGCGGCGGCCGTCGGCGCCGTATCGTCGCCAAGCACGATGGGCGGCACCAGCCGGCTCAGCCGGCCGGCCACGAGAATCACCAGGTTCACCGCGTTGCCGAGCAGCAGCATGCCCAGCAGCATGCGGATCACCGAGCGGGCGAGCAGCAGGTAGATGGCGGCGGTGAGGAACACGCCGGCGAGCGCGGCGAGGGCATAGTCCATCAGCCGTCCTCCCCGCCCTCGAGGCCGAGCGCCAGCGCGCCCAGCGTCCCGAACACCACGAGATAGACCCCGATATCGAACACCATCGGCGTCGATACCGTCACCCCCGCCCACTCGCCCCAGAGTCCGGTCAGGAATGGCAGTTCCAGCGGCAGCGACAGCAGCCCTGACAGGACCGCGAGCACCAGCCCCACCCCGGCCAGCGCCATCGGCTCGATCCGCAGCGCCTGCCGCGCCGCTCCCGGGCCCATGGCGATGCTGAACATCGCCAGCGCCGCTCCCGCGATCAGCCCGCCGATGAAGCCGCCGCCCGGCTCATTGTGCCCGCGCAGCAGCACGAACACCGAGAAGACGAGCATCACCACGGTCAGCAGCGGCGCCACGGTACGGAAGATCAGCGTGTTCATGCCGCCGCCACCTTCCTCGACCGGGTCCGACGCGGCCGCGCCGCCCCTGCCGCTTCCGGCTCAGCCGGCGGTTCGGGCTCCGGCGCCGTCGTCCGCGGCCGCGAGGGTCCGCGCAGCAGCGCCAGCACCGCGAGACCGGCGGCGAACACCACCGAGATCTCGCCCAGCGTATCCAGCGCGCGGAAATCGACGAGGATGACGTTGACCACGTTCCGCCCATGCGCCAGCGGCAGGCTCGCCGTCTCGAAGAAGTAGGACAGGCTCTCGCTCAGCGGCTCCTCGAGCACGCGGAACAGCAGCAGCGTCACCGCCAGCCCCGCGAACAGCGCCACCGCCCCGTCGCGCCCCCAGTCCTCGAGCGGCCGCGGGTCGCGGGCATCGAGCCGCAGCCGCGTCATCACCAGCGCCAGGATCACCACCGAGACGATCTCGACCATGAACTGCGTGAAGCCCAGGTCCGGCGCGCCGTAGAACAGGAAGAGCAGCGCCACGGCCGCCCCCTGCACCCCGAGCGCGAGGATCGCGAGCAGCCGCGTCCGCGCGGCCACCACCAGCACCAGCCCCAGCACCGCCACCAGCATCACGCCCAGCTCGTAGAAGGTCGCGTCCCACGACACCGCGAGGCTCGGCAGCCCGCCGAGCAGCCACAGCGGCCCGATCGCCGCCACCCCCAGCGCCACGAACACCACCAGCAGGTACCATTCGAGCCGCCCATGGTGCAGCGCCCGCGTCACCCGCCCCGCGAACCGCACCAGCCCGAAATAGGCCCCGTCGAAGCCCCGGTCGAAGCTCCAGCCGATACGCCCCGCCGCGTCGTGCAGCAGCGTCCGCCCCAGGTCCGCAAAGCGGTAGGCGAGGAACGCCAGCACCCAGGTCGCCACCGACAGCCAGAACATCAGGCTCAACGGATCGAAGCCGAAATGCAGGTGCGTATTCACCTCGCCCCCGAGGATGGATGCCACGGCGGGCGCCACCACCACCTCGCCGAACGGCCCCGGAAAGAAGCCGAGCGCGATCCCCGCGGCGCCCAGCACCAGCGGTCCAGCCAGCATGGGCGGCTTAGCCTCGTGCGGCGCAATCGGGGTGGGAAGGAGCTGCCCCATGAACGGGCGGATCATCACCACCAACGCCACGCCGCCGAGCAGGGCATTGCCCACGATCAGCACCGCGAGCGTCGCCAGCGCCACCGGGTCGCCGAGCGCGAAGGCGAGGTACATCTCCTCCTTGGCAAAGAACGCCACCAGCGGCGGTACCCCGACCATCCCGGCCGCCGCCATGATCGCGGCAAGGAAGGTCGCCGTCATCGGGTCGCGCAGGCCGCCCAGCGCCGTCAGATCGCGCGTCCCGGTGCCGTGGTCGATGGCGCCCGCGACGAGGAACAGGGCCGCCTTGTAGAGCGCATGCGCCACGAAATAGAGCACCGCCGCCGTCGCCGCGAGCTCGGTGCCCGCGCCCAGCAGCAGCATCAGCAGCCCGAGCGAAGCCAGCGTCGTCTGCGCCAGCATCTGCTTGAGGTCGGTCTGCCGGAAGGCCTGCACGCCGCCCCAGAGGAGCGTCGCGCCGCCGAACAACATCAGTGTCAGGTTCCACAGCGGCTCGCCGCCCAGATGCGGCGTCAGCCGCGCCACGAGATAGACGCCCGCCTGCACCATGGTCGCCGAATGGAGGTAGGCCGAAACCGGTGTCGGCGCCTCCATGGCGTTGGGCAGCCAGAAGTGGAACGGCACCTGCGCCGACTTGGTGAAAGCGGCGAGCAGCACCAGCAACACCAGCACCGGGTAGGCCGGCAGCTCCTGCAGCCGCGCCGCCGCGCTCAGGTCCCAGCTGCCCGAAACGAGCGCGATGCCGACGCCGGCCGCCAGCAGCGCCAGCCCGCCGATCGCCGTCACCACCAGCGCCTGCGTCGCCGCCCGCCGCGCCGCCTGGCGCATGTGATCGAAGCCGATCAGCAGGAACGAGGCGACCGAGGTCAGCTCCCAGAACACGTAGAGCGCCACCAGGTTGTCGGCGAGCACCAGCCCCTGCATCGCCGCCATGAAGCCGAGCAGGAACGCCATGAACCGCCCCTGATGCGCATGGCCCTTCAGGTAGCTCGCGGCGTAAAGTACCACGAACGCCCCGATCCCGGCGATCGCCAGCGCAAAGGTCAGGCTAAGCCCGTCGAGCAGGAAGCTCAGCTTGAGGTTCCAGCTCGGCGCCCAGTCCCACGAGGCCTTGAGCTGCGCCCCATCGGAGAGTTCGCCGGCCAGCACGTACAGCGCCACGAAGCCCCAGGCGGGGATCAGTGCCAGCAACCACCCGGCATAGGCCCGCAGCACCCGATGCAGCAACGGCGCCAGCACCGCACCCAGCAATGGCAGCAGCACAGCACTCAGCACGGCAATGTCTGGCGTCAGCTGCACAAACGGCCCCGCGGATTCGGTCGGGAAACTCTATCTGCTCGCCTCACCCCCGCAACCCAAACCGACCATGGGTCGGCAATTGCCACAGCTTTCGCCGCCGCGTCCGCCTGCCCAACGGCTCGGCTCGCCCGTCACGTTCAATCCTGCTACACGCCCCGGTAACAAGGGAGGTCCCGCATGCCCACTCCGCCCGTCGCCGAACGCCGCCAGCACGCCGTCACCCATCACGGCATCACGCGGCAGGACCCCTATCACTGGCTGCGGGCCGACAACTGGCAGCAGGTCATGCAGGAGCCGGAATCGCTCCCCGCCGACATCCGCGCCTATCTCGAGGCCGAGAATGCCTACACCAGGGAAGTGCTGGAAGACCCGCAGGCGGAGCTGGTCGAGAAGATCTACCGCGAGATCCGCGGCCGCATCAAAGAGGACGAGTCGGGCCTGCCGGAGAAGGACGGCCCCTACGCCTACAACTCGCGCATGGAGGAGGGAAAGCAGTACCCCATACTCGTCCGCACCCCCCGCGACGGCGGCGAAGAGGAAATCCTCCTCGACTGCAATGTCGAAGCCGGCGAGGACTATTTCGGCTTCGGCGGCGGCGACCACGACCCGAGCCACAAGGTCCTCGCCTGGAGCGCCGACCGGCAGGGCAGCGAGTTCTACACCTTGCGCTTCCGCGACCTCGTCACCGGCAAGGATACGGACGAAGTGCTGGAGGACATTGCCGGCGGCGGCGTCTGGTCCGCCGACAGCACGGCCATCTACTACACCGAGTACGACGACAACCACCGCCCGTACCGGGTCCGCCGCCACGTCATGGGCACGCCGCAGGCCGACGACGAAATCGTCTACGAAGAGACGGACCCGGGCTTCTTCGTCGGGGTCGACGAAACGCTGAGCCGCAGCCACATCGTGATCGACGCGCACGACCACCAGACGAGCGAGTTCTGGATCATCGATGCCAAGACCGGCGGCGCCCCGCGCCTGGTCTCGGCCCGCCAGACCGAGCGCGAATACGACATCGAGGAGCGCGACGGCGTCTTCTACATCCTCACCAACGCCGACGGCGCCGAGGACTTCAAGATCGTCACCGCGCCGGTCGCCACCCCCGATTCCGAGCACTGGACCGAACTGGTCCCGCACACCCCGGGCGTCCTCATCCTCGACATCATCCTCCTCAAGCACCACCTCATCCGCCTCGAGCGCTTCGAGGGCCTGCCGCGCATCGTCGTGCGCCCTCTTTCCGCGGAGGCGGCGACCCCGCAGGGGCCGGGTGAGGGGCAGGAATGGACGGTGAAGTTCGACGAGGAGGCCTATGCGCTCGGCATGTCGGCGGGCTTCGAGTTCGACACCACCACCATCCGCTTCACCTATTCCTCGCCCACCACGCCGTCCCGCACCTACGACCTCGACCTGGCAACGGGCGAGCGC
>JAEYTN010000048.1 GCA_023433985.1 Pseudomonadota bacterium
GTGCAGCAGGTGGCGCAGCATGAACCTGGTGCTGCCCGCCATGTCGCCTTCCCACTCCGGCTCGTCGTAGGCGTAGGTGACGATGCCGAGGGGATAGCCGTCGCTGCGCTTGCGGAGCGCGATCAGGAGGCGCGGATCGAAGGATTCGATGGTGACCGGGCCGCGATAGGATTCGAGCGCGTCGATGACGGTCTGCGCGAGGACGTCGGTGGCGGCCTGGTCGGGCTGCTGCTTCAGCTCGATCTGCAGCAGCACCCGGCCTCCGACCTGCTCGAGGAACTCCGAGAAGCGTTGCGGCGTGTCGCCGGCGGCGCTGTCGAGCAGCCTGATCTGGCTGAGTTCGGCCATGGTCTTCGCGCCGACCGGACCCGGAACGCCGGTGAGGCGGTCAAGCTCGTCGTCGTGGAAGATCATCGGGATGCCGTCGCGGCTGAGCTGCACATCGCATTCGATCGTGTAGCCGCGCTCGCACGCCGCCTCGAAGGCCGACGCGGAGTTCTCGATGATGCCCCGGCTGCGGTCATGCAGGCCGCGATGGGCGATCGGACGGTCGAAGAGGGGTTTGGCGCTCATCGGTTGCGGGATGTCATGTAGGGAGGGCAGGGCGCCGCCGCTACCACTCCCTCGTGACAGGTTCGCGTCAGTCCTCCACCTCGACGATGCCCTCGACCTCCACCGCCGCGCCGAGCGGCAGGGCTGCCATGCCGACGGCCGAGCGGGCATGCTTGCCCTTGTCGCCCAGCACGCCGACAATGAGGTTGGAGGCGCCGTTGGCGACGAGGTGGTGCTCGGCGAAGTCCGGCGTCGAGGCGACGAACACGGTGAGCTTGAGGATGCGCTTGACCTTGGTGAGGTCGACGCCCGCGGTATGGACGATCTGGCTGAGGAAGTTGACCGCTGCGAGTTCGGCTGCGTTGCCACCCTGCACGACGTTCATGGTGTCGCCGAGCAGGCCGGTGACCACGCCGCCTTCGTTCGAGGAGATCTGCCCCGATACGTAGACGATGTTGCCGGTGCGGGTGATCGGCACATAGGTGGCGACCGGAGCCTTGGGCATCGGCAGCTCGTAGCCATATTCGCGAAGCTTATCGACGGGGCTGGTCATCATTCAGTCTCTTGGTCTCGTTTGTCCTGGTCGCGGGCGGCACGTGCCTTTACCCGCTCGTAAAGCTTGCCGCGGATCACCGCGTCCTTGCCGAACTTCCCGCGCACCACGTCCATCGCCCGCTCGGCGGCGTTCCGTCGGGCGATGCCCGGTTCGATCAGGTCGACCGGATCGACGCCGTCGGCGGCCGAAATGCCGGATACCCCGATTCCGATGAGCCGGAAGGCCGTCCCATCGAGCTCCCGGGCGAGCAGCTGCTGCCCGGATTCGTAAAGCACGTTGGCAAGTTGCGTGGGGATCATCAGGTGCCGGGCGCGGGTGCGCAAGCGAAATCCGGCAGACTTGAGCTTGAGTGTCACCGTGTCGCCGACCACGCCCTTGGCCTTGAGGCGCTCGGACAGGCGTTCGCAGAGCGCGAGGAGCTCGGTGGAGAGCTCCTCGAAGCTGCGCAGGTCCGTGTTGAAGGTGTTCTCCGCCGAGATGGTCTTCATCTCGCCGTCCACGGTTACGGCGCGCGAATCCTCGCCGCGCGAGAGGCGGGCAAGCCGGGCGCCGGCATCGCCGTAGCGGCGCATCAGGTCGGTGGGATCGGCCGCCTGCAGCTGCGCGATGGTCTCGTAGCCATCCTTGCGCAGCGTCTCGGTAAAGACCTTGCCGACGCCGTAGATCAGGCTCACCGGGTGCTGCGCCAGGAACTCGACGGTTTCGGCCTTGCCGATGATGGCGAAGCCGCGGGGCTTGTCGAGGTCCGACGCGATCTTGGCGAGGAACTTGTTGTGGCTCAGGCCGACCGAGACGGTGACGCCGATCTCGGTTTCGACCCGCTTGGCGAAGCGGGCGAGGGTGACCGCGGGGAGGGCGCGGTGCAGCGTCTCGGTGCCCGAAAGGTCCATGAAGGCCTCGTCGATGGAGAGCGGCTCGACCAGCGGGGTCAGCTCGTCCATCAGCGTCCGGATCTGGTGGCTGACGCCGACATACTTCGCCATGTCGGGCGGGATGACCACGGCATGGGGGCAAAGCTCCCTGGCCTTGAACATCGGCATGGCGGAGCGGACGCCGTACTGGCGGGCGATGTAGCAGCAGGTGGAAACGACGCCGCGCACGCCGCCGCCGATGATCAGCGGCTTGTCGACGAGGCTCTTGTCGTCGCGCTTTTCGATCGAGGCGTAGAAGGCGTCGCAGTCGACATGGGCGATGCTGAGCGCTTCGAGTTCGTCATGCGCGATCAGCCGGGGCGAACCGCAGTGCCGGCAGCGCTGCGGGCGCTCCGCCGTGCGGGTGGTCTCGAGGCAATCGCGGCACAGGCTCAGCATCAGCCGGAAGGGTTGAGCTTCGCCCAGACGCGCATGAAGTCGTCGGGGCGGAAATTGTTGTTGGCGCACAGCGCGAGCAGCAGGGCTTCGTTCTGCGCGAAATAGTCGATGAGGCCGGAATCGAGCTCCGCCGTGCCGGCGACCTTGCGCAGGGCGTTGGGCGAATAGCCGGTCACACCCATGAACTCGGCGAGCTGGGCCGGGTTCTCGGCAAGGTAGCCCAGGCACATTTCGCCAAGCGCCTGGGAGGTAAGTTCAACGGATTTGGGCACGGGCTTCGCGCTTTCGGAACGGCATTGATGTTACCAGCGAATTCGGGCATCAGACGAGTGCCTGTCGGCCCGTTTCGGGGCAAGAGCCGAGTCGCAATGCCCAAGACCGTTATGATCGTCGAAGACAACGAGCTCAACATGAAGCTCTTCAACGATCTGCT
>JAEYTN010000080.1 GCA_023433985.1 Pseudomonadota bacterium
ACGGAACACTGCGTAACAATCGCAATTGTTGCCAATTGGGGAAGCAAGAGGAAACCAGAGACTCTCAAACAACGGCCATAAGCTGAAACGATCGCCCTCCTGTTGGCGTGATTAAGCAGCGTCTCAACTTTGCCCGTTACAGAGGAGAAGGTTATGAAAGTTAGTGCAACTGCGTTCTGGGCGGCCCTGGTGCTCACTGCCGGAGCAAGTGTTGTTCCAGCTACTGCCCAGAGTGTGCTCGGCGGTCTTTCCGACACGCTTGGTGGCGTCGTCGATGGCCTGACCGGCGGCGGTGGTGGCGACGGCGGCCTGCTGAGCGTCGAATCCGGCCGCGCCGGGAACGATGCGACCGTCAATGCCGGCATCGGTAGCGGCAGCGGCGCGCCCAACAACATTGCCGACGTGAACCTTGGCGGCAACGGCGGCCTGCTCGGCAATGGCAACACCAACCTCAGCGTGACTGGCGGCAACGGGCAGGGTGGGCTGCTCAACAACGGCGGCGTGCTCGGCACCGGCCTGCTCGATGGCGACGATGACGGCGGCGTGCTCGGTTCCGGCATTCTCGGCTCCAACCTCACCGCCGGCCTGAACCTCGGGGGGCTCGGCCTCGATCTCACCGTCCCGGGCATCGGCGGCATCATCGGCGGTGGTGGTGGAGGCAATGGTGGGAACGGTGGCAATGGTGGCAACGGTGGCAACGGCGGCATCGGCAACGGTGGGACCGATGGTCGCGTGCTCGTGGGCAGCATCGGTGGTGCCGCCGTGCAGGTGAACTGCTCGGTCAACGAGGGCCGCCAGGTGCTGCAGCTCGCCTCCCAGGCGCCGGTCGATATTCGTGCCTGGGGCAGGGCAGCCAATGTCCAGGTGATGCCTGTTCGGCTCTGTCCGCAGGCCCGTGCCCAGGTCGCGCAGATCTTCAACGCCTCGGGCAAGATCCAGCAGCTGCAGCGCGCCGCGGCCGGCGACGCGCTGATCTCCGCCTCGCTCAGCCGCACCCGCTACGACGTCAACGACATCTACGCCGTGCAGGCGAGCGGCGGCCGGCTGGTGGTCTACGTGTACTGACCTTTCCCACCGAACACGTCAAAGCGCGGAGCCACGGGCTCCGCGCTTTTCCACGCCGCCAGCGGCGCGGCGCCGTTGTGGCATCGGGGCAGATTCTCGGGGACTATGCTTGCCGCCCGCTGGTCACTCCGCCGGCGCCGGTGATGGGCCTCGCCCGTGCTGGTCCATCGGATCGGGTTCGTCCATCGTCTCGGCCGCGGCCAGTTCGCGCTGCAGCCGCGCCTCCTCCTCGGACTTGGGTTTGCTGAACCCCGCGAGCAGCAGGTAGGCGACCGGCGTCAGGTAGAGCGTCGCCACCGCAGCGAAGCTCAGCCCGCCCACCATGATCCAGCCCAGCGCCGCGCGCGCTTCCGAACCGGCGCCGCCGGCCACGATCAGCGGCACGCCGCCCAGCACCGTGGCGATCATCGTCATCACCACCGGCCGCAGCCGGATATTCGCCGAGTTCTCGATCGCCTCCCGCACCGATTGCCCGCGGTCGCGCAGCTGGTTGGCGAACTCCACGATCAGGATGCCGTTCTTGGCCATGATCCCTACCACGAGGATCAGCCCGATCTGGCTGTAGACGTTCGACGTGACCCCCGTGACCAGCATCGCGAACACCGCGCAGGCCAGTCCGAACGGCACCGTCGCCATCACGATGATGGCGCTCCACACGCTCTCGAACTGAGCCGCCAGCACCAGCAGGATCACCACCAGTGCGAACCCGAACGTGACGAGCAGCCCGCTATTGCTTTCGCCCAGCGTCCTGGCTTCCGCCATCGGCACGATGCCGGCGCCCTCGGGCAGCAGCGGCTGCGCGATCGCCACCGCCTCGTTGAAGGCGTCCCCGAGCGCGAACCCGTCGGTCAGCGCCGCCGTCACCGTCACCGCCCGCCGCTGCCCCTCGCGTCCGAGCGAGGGCGCAATCGGCGCCTCCGTCAGCGACGCGATGGTCGACATCGGCACATACCGGCCGTCGGAGGTCTTGAGGAAGATCGACTCGAGGTCGCCGGGGTCGTTCACGGGGCTCGAGGTCGAGAGCATCCGCACCGAATAGCTGGCGTCGTTGATGAACACCGTGCCCACGTCGGAGCCGTCGATCATCGCCTGCATGGTGGCCGCGAGGCCGTTGATGTCGATGCCGAGGTTCGCCGCCTTCTCGCGATCGATGGTCAGCGTCATCTGCGGCTGCGTCGTCTCGTAGTTTACCGAGACGCGGCCCCACTTCTCGTCTTTCTCGAGTTCCGACTTGATCTGCTGCGCCGATGCCGCCAGCGTCTCGTAGTTGTCGCCCAGCAGCGCGAATTGCAGGCCCGAGCCGCCGCCGCGTACGCCCAGGCTGTTGCCCTGGCGGATATTGGCGCGTACGCCCGGCACGTTGGCCAGCATCTGCGTCACCTCGGCGGCGATCTGCTGCTGGCTCCGCTCGCGGTGCTCCCAGTCTGCCAGCGTCATGATGATGAAGCCCGACGAGGTGTTCGACCCGAACCCCGAGATCGAGAAGATGCTCGTGGCTTCCCCGCTCGCCTTGTAGGGCTGCAGCATGTCCTCGACCTTCTGCATCTGCGTGCGGGTGAAATCGAGGCTCACAGTGTTCGGCGCCGACACGTTGATGGCGATGGACGAGCGGTCCTCGGGCGGCGTCAGCTCCTGCTTCAGCGTCCCCCACACCGCGAAGGCCGAGCCGGCGAAGATCACGGCAATCACGATCACCACCAGCGGGTTGGCGAGCGCCAGCCGCAGTGTATGCCGGTAGAAGCCGGCGAGCAGCCCGCCGAAGCGCTCCAGCAGGTTGGGCGGCCGCTCCTTGTGCGGCTTCAGCATGCGTGATGCGAGCATCGGCGCGAGCGACAGTGCCACCACCGCGGACAGCCCGACGGAAATGGCAAGTGTGAAGCCGAACTCGCGGAACAGCTGCCCGGTCTGCCCGGGCAGGAACGAAATCGGGATGAACACTGCCGCCAGCGTCGCGGTCGTCGCGATCACCGCGAAGAACACTTCCTGCGTCCCCAGCACCGCTGCGGCCCGCGGGCCGAGCCCCATGCCGCGTCGGCGGGTGATGTTCTCGAGCACCACGATGCCGTCATCCACCACGAGCCCGGTAGCGATCACCAGCGCCAGCAGCGTCAGGATGTTGAGCGAGAAGCCGAAGGCATAGATGCCCGCAATGGTGCCGATCAGCGCCACCGGCATGGTCACGGCGGGAATGATCGTCGCCCGCCAGTCCAGCAGGAACAGGAAGATGATCACGATCACGCCCACCACGGCGATGATCAGCGAGCGCTCCACTTCCTCGATGGCGCCCGAGATGAACACCGACTCGTCGGACGAAATCTTGATGTCGACGCCCGGCGGCAGCGAGCCCTCGAGCTCCTCGACGGCCTTCTTGACCCCCTCAGAGATCTGCACCGTGTTGGATTGCGCCTGCCGCACGATGCCCAGCCCAATGCCCGATTTGCCATCCGAGCGCAGCCCCGAGTTCGAAGCGCCGGGCGAAAACACCACGCTCGCCACGTCGCCGAGCCGGGTCTTGCCCTTGATGACGATGTCCTCGAATTCCTCCGGCGTGTTTACCTCGGCAATCGCGCGGATCGCGATGTTCTGGTTGGTGCCGTTGAGGGAGCCGGCTGGGCTGTCGAAGGCGATGGTAGAGAGGGCGTTGCGCACGTCGCCCACGGTCAGCCCCAGGCTCGCGAGCTTCACCTGGTCGACGTCGATCTCGAACACGCGGTCCTGCGTGCCGTTCACCTGCACGTCCGCGACCCCGGGCACGGCGGCGAGCCGCTCCTCGATCACGTCGTTGACCAGTTCCGTCAGCTCGTCGCGGCTCATCGTGTCCGAGGTGACCGCGAGCTGGATGATCGCCTGAGCGTCGGAATCGGCCTTCACGATGGTCGGCGAATCCGCCCCGTCCGGCAGCCGGTTGGTGATGCGGCTCAGCGCGTCGCGGATATCGGATGTGGCGTTGTCGAGGTTGGTGCCGTCCGTGAAGGTCAGTGACACGCGGCTCCGCCCATAGGACGAGCTCGACGAGATCGACGCCACGCCCTGCACCCGCGCCACCGCGCCCTCGATCGCCGAGGTGATCTCGCGGTCGACCGTTTCGGCCGAGGCGCCGTCGAAATTGGTGGAGATCGACAGGGTAGGGCGCTCGACACTCGGCAGTTCGCGGATTTCGACGCCGAAGAACGCCGCCAGGCCCGCCACGATGATCAGCGCGCTCACCACGATGGCCAGCACCGGCCGGCGCACGAACAGCCCTGCTATCGCCCCGCCGCGCTCGTTCTGGCTCTGGATGCTCACAGCGCGCTCCCGGGTTGGGCGCCGCCCCGGTTGCCGTCGCCACCGCCGCGCTGACCGTCACCGGCCGGTTCGGGTGCCTCATCGAGAAGTCGCACCGTCGCGCCCGCCGTCAGCTGCTGCACGCCTTGCGTTACCACCTGGTCGCCTGCGCTGAGCTCGGCCTTCACCAGCACGCCGTCCGAGTTGCGCTGGATCACCTGGACCGGCACCCGCTCGACCTTCTTGTCCGCGTATTTCCACAGGTACGCGCCCTCGCTTGACCACTGGATGGCGAGCGGATCGACGGACGGGAAGCTCTCTCCCGGGAAGGTCATCGACACCGAAAAGCTCATTCCCGGCTTCAGTCGGCCATCGTCGTTCGGGATCTGCGCCTCGACCTGCAGCGTGCGGCTCGTCGGGTCGATCCGGTTATCGACCGCGCTCACCTGGCCCGCGATCGTCACCCCCGGCAATGCCACCGCCGAAGCCACCACCGGCATGCCGACGCCGATCGCCCCGGCATACCGCTCCGGCACCCAGAAGCTGACCCGGATATGCGAGGTATCCTCAACCGTGGTGACCACGCTCTGCGACGTCACCGTGTTCCCCGGGTTCACCTGGAACAGCCCGATCGTCCCCGCGATCGGCGTCGAGATCGTCCGCCGCTTCAAGGCGAGCTCGGCGTTCTTGAGCTCGAGGTCGGCATTGTTGAACGCCAGCTGCGCCGCATTTACCTGCACCGTCGTGGCGTTGTTCGCTCCCGCCAGCGCGTTGGTGCGCTCGAGCGCCGCCTGCGCATCGTCGAAGCTCAGCTTCGCGCGGTCATAGGCGATCTGCTCGGCATCCGCATCGAGCCGCCCGATCACCGCTCCGGCGGCCACGTCCTGCCCCGGCTGCACCACCAGTTCGGCCAGCGTTCCCGCCGCCGGCGAAACCACCGTCACCGAATGCGCCGCCGCGCCTTCACCGATCGCCGTCAGCTTGTCGTTGATGGTCGCGAGCACCACCGGCGCCGTTACCACCACCATGGTTCGCGCGCCGCCGCGCCCGCCAAACCGCTGTCCGCCGCCCCCGGCCTGCGCCTGTGCGCCACCCGCCGGTCCGCCCGGACCGGTCGCCGCCACGGCCGGCTCGGCCACGGGGACGTTGATGCCAAGCCTGGCCAACTGCTCCGGCGCCCCGGGCACAAGAACGACATAGGCGGCCGCTGCCGCCCCCACGATGACGAGCGAAACCAGTATCTGGCGGATCAAGCGATCTTATCCCAACGCGAGAAGCCCGGCTGAGCCTGCGCCCGGGCGAAACACATGCGAAAAAAAGATACCATCGCCCCCGCCCCCCGCACATTAAATCACTGTAACAAAATCGCGCGCAGCCACGGACTTTGGTCGCAGGGCAGGGGTAATAGGGGCTTCCCACCTCAGGCAGGTCGGTCCCGAGCCATCGCCTCCAGCCGCACCGCCAGCCACTCATGCCCGCCCGCCCGCGCATGCGCCGTCGCATCCATCGCCCGCGCATTCGTCTTCCGCGCGTCCGCCCCGAACAGCAGCAGCATCGCCACGATCGCGGTGTCACCATGCTGGGCCGCCACATGCAGCGGCGTGAATCCGTCCGCCTGCTCCTGGTCCGGCTCCGCTCCCGCCCGCAACAACTGCTCGACGAACCCCGTATTCCGCCGCGCCGTCGCCGCATGCAGTGCCGCTACCCGCTGCGGGTTCTCCGCCTGCCGGCTCACGTCGGCCGTCAGCGGCAGCAGCCGCTCGAATGCCTCGGCATTGTCGAAGAACGCCGCCAGCGCCAGCGGTGCGAACCCGTCGGGCGACAGCCCGTTGCCGTCCCACCCGTCCGCGAGCGCCGTTTCCAGCGCCGCCCGGTCGCCCACGATGATGGCCTCGCAGGGGTCGAGCCCCGGCAGCACCGCCCGCACGACCGAAATCGCCTCGGGCTTGCCCATATAGGCGGCCCACGCCAGCAGCGAAGCCCCACCGACGTGACGCTGCTGCGCCAGCGCAGGGTCCTGCGCCAAAACGCGTTGCAACGCGTCGATATCGCCGCTGGCGACGAGGTCGAATGGGTCGCTCATCTCGCGACCATACCTCGCCGCCAGCGGCGCTTGAAGCGCCTACTGCGCCGCCGCACCCTCGATCACGCCACAGGCAATCCGGTCACCCGAATTGCCCGACGGGTCGGATTTGTAGTCGTCCGGATCGGCGTGGATCACGATGGCCGAACCGTCGGCGTCGAACAGGCTGTTTTCGCCCTCGCCGAGCGTCACCGCTTCGCTCATCAGGTCCACCAACGCGCCGGCGCCCTCGGGCGGCACGCCGATATTGGGCAGGTCGCCTGCATGCGGACCTTCGGGGTTTTCGGTGCCATGCAGCTTGTTGGCCGGATTGAAGTGCGGCCCGGCAGATTCGAACTTGCTGGCAGCGTCGCAATTCCCCGTCTGGTGGAAGTGGATGCCGTGGTCGCCACCGGGCAGCCCGGTCAGTTCGCCGGTAACGTGCACGCCGCTGCCCATGCTCTTGAACTCGAGCGTGCCGAGGCTGTTGCCCTCGAGGTCCATCACCTCTGCCGTAGCGCCGGGGACGGCCGTATCGGTCGAACTGGCTTCCTGCGCCAGCGCGGGTACCGCCAGCACGGCGAAGGCGGCAAGGGAGAGTGCAAGGCGTTTCATGAGTGGCTCCTCCATCTTGTTGGGATGAAGCCCCAACGTCACCCGCGCGCCGCTGTTCCCTGCTGCTGTCGCGCGGCGCTCGGTGGCGTCGGGTTGATCCGCCCCCAGGCCCGCCTGAGCTGCCGCGACGAAGCGAACCCCGCCCGCTCCGCCACCCGCTCCATGTCGAGCCGTGTTTCGGTCAGCAGCTGCTGCGCCAGTGCCACGCGTAGCCGGTTGACGTAGTCGGGAATGCTCATGCCGGCATGCTCGTTGAACAGCCGCGACAGGTGCCGCGGGCTTGCGTAGGCCAGCTTCGCCAAGGCTTCGAGCGACCACTCCCGCGCCGGGTCGGCGGTGATCGCGTCCTGCACCCGGTGGATCGCCGGGTGGATGTGGTTCCGCCCCTCGAGCCACGGCGACAGCTGCGGATCGGTCCCCGCACGCCTGAGGTACACCACGAGGAACCGCGCCACCGCCGCCGCCGTTGCCGGCGAGGTCAGCTGCCCCACGATGTGCAGCATCAGGTCGATGCCGGCCGTGATTCCGGCGCTCGAATAGCGCTCGCCGTCCTCGACATAGAGCCGGTTCTCCAGCACCCGCGCCGTCGGCGCCGCCTGTGCCAGCAGCTGGCAATCGGTGAAATGCGTCGTGCACGCCACCCCGTCCATCAGCCCGGCTCGCGCCGCGAGCAGCGCGCCCGAGCAGATGCAGACTAGCCGTATTCCCGGCCGCACCAAGCGGCGCAGCCAGGCCACCACCTCGTCCGCTCCGGCATCGGCCGCCTCGACCGGCATGCCGGTGTCCAGCGGGTCATCCGTATTGCCCGAAAGCACGATCATCGCGTCGGGCTCGATAGCGTCCGGCAGCGGCCCGATGCCGGTGATCCTGAGCCCGATCGAGCTCGTCAGCTCCGGCAGCGACCCGACATAGCGGACATCGAATGCCAGCTCGTCCTGCAGGTGGTTGGCCTTGCGCAGCGCCTCGATCGGCCCCGCCACGTCGAGCAGCAATGTGCGCGCCGGCAGCACGACATAGACCGGAATCCGGCGCGGCGCGTTACTCATGCAGCGGCCGCCTCGGTGCGCCCGGCCAGCGCCTCGGCAATGGTGCACACCCGGGCGAACCGCCCGTCCAGCACCGCAGCCGTCCGCGCCTTGATATCCTCGACGCCCCAGGTCCGCCCGGTCGCATCCGTCAGCGGGAACGTGTGCGTGGCCTCGGTGACGTAGTCGACCTGCCAGCCTAGGTCGGAGCCATGCCGCGTCGTCGTCTCGCAGCACTGCTCGGTCCTCAGCCCCGAAATCACCAGCCGCCGGATGCCGTTCTCGATCAGGAATACCTCGAGCGGCGACCCCACGAACGCCGAGTGCCGCCACTTGGTGAATTCCAGGTCAGGCTCACACGCAAGATCAGCGATCGGCCGCACGAACCCGGACGCCAACGAGAAAATCCCCTCCGCCTCCGCATGCAGCACCCGCACGATCTTCCAGCCCTTCGCCCTGGCCCCATCGATCAGCGCCTGCTGGTTGCGCAGGTAGGTCGCGCTATCGGTCTCCTGCCAGTTGGTCCGCTGGCGAAACGACTCCTGGGCATCGATGACGAGCAGCGCGGTATCGGACATTTCATGACCCTCATGTGTTGGTTGACAGGAGGAGGGTAGGGTAGAGGTCAGCATGACCGAAAGGCCGCGACGCGACAAGGGGCGGACAGAAAAGGACATTGTGGTCGGACGCCCCCTCCACCATCCTTCGGATGGTCCCCCTCCCCCGCTAAAGCCGTGGAGGAGCACCGCGACCTCGGTGTCTTGCCGCTGTTGCGACGCTGAGCTCTCAGTGCTCCTCCACCGCTTTTGGGGGGGAGGGGGACCACGCGAAGCGTGGTGGAGGGGGCGTCCGGCACATGCTAAGGCAGGCTCAGGAGTGTACCCATGACTACCGACACCACCCCCCGAACCATCGGCGGCGGCCCGAAGAAGCTGCTCTATACCGTCGACACCATCCGCAGGATGGGCGTGGGGAAGGCTGCGAAGGCTCTCACCTCGCACAACACCTGCAAGGCCTGTGCCTATGGCATGGGCGGCCAGCGCGGCGGCATGACCAACGAGCTCGGCGAGTTCCCCTCGGTCTGCAACAAGTCGGTTCAGGCGCAATCCACCGACATCCAGCCGCCCATCCCCAGCGAGGCCTTCCTCCATCCGCTTTCCGACCTCCGGCAGCTCTCGGGCCGCGAGATGGAAAAGCTCGGGCGCCTGAACACTCCGCTTTTCCGCCGCCAGGGCGGCGACCGCTACGAGCCGGTGAGCTGGGATTTCGCGATCGCCCACGCCGCCGCGCACCTGAAAACCACCGACCCCGCCCGCAGCTTCTTCTATTCCTCCGGCCGCTCGTCCAACGAAGCCGGCTTCGTCTTCCAGTTGCTTGCCCGCGTGTGGGGCACCAACAACGTCAACAACTGCTCCTACTACTGCCACCAGGCGACCTCCGAGGGCCTCGCCACCACCATCGGCAAGGGCACCGCCACCGTCGAACTCGAGGACCTGACGGGCGCCGACCTGATCTTCGTCATCGGCGCCAACCCCTCCTCGAACCACCCGCGCTTCATCCACATGCTGAAGCATTGCCGCGACCGAGGCGGCGACGTCATCGTCATCAACCCGGCCAAGGAGCCGGGGCTGGTAAAGTTCGCCGTGCCGAAGTCGCCCGGCTCGATGCTCGCCGGCGGCACCGAGATCGCGTCGGACTACCTGCAGCCCCGCATCGGCTCCGACATCGCCCTCCTCAAGGGCCTGATGAAGGCCATCCTCGCGATGGGCGCGGAGGATCGCACCTTCATCGAAACCCACACCGCCGGCTTCGAGGCGCTGAAAGCTGACCTCGCCACGCTCGGCTGGGAGCAGATCGAGGCCACCTGCGGCATCCCGCGAGCCGACATCGAGCGTGTCGCCACCCGCTACGCCAGCCGCAACAACGTCGTCTTCGCCTGGGGTATGGGCATGACCCACCATCTCCACGGCACCGAGAACGTCGAGGCTATCGCCAATCTCGCGCTGCTCCGCGGCATGATCGGCAAGCGCTACGCCGGCCTGCTGCCGCTGCGCGGCCACTCCAACGTGCAAGGCATCGGCACCATCGGCGTAAAGCCCGTCGTTTCAGAGCAGGTCTTCGCCGCCATGGAGCAGGCCTTCGGCGTCACCCTCGGCCGCGCCAAGGGCCTCGATACGATTGCCGGCCTCGAAGCCGCCGAGCGCGGCGACATCGACGCCGCCGTCATCATGGGCGGCAATCTCTGGGGCGCCACGCCCGACACCGCCTTCGCCTCGCGCGCCATGGGCAATATCGGCTTCAAGCTCTTCCTCACCACCACACTCAACCGCGGCCACGTCCACGGTCTCGGCGACGGCGAGGTGCTGATCCTGCCCGTGACCGCCCGCGATGAGGAATGGTCCCCCACCACGCAGGAATCGATGTTCAACTATGTCCGCCTCAGCGACGGCGGCATCGAGCGGCTCGACAATGTCCGCCCCGAGAC
>JAEYTN010000089.1 GCA_023433985.1 Pseudomonadota bacterium
GCGGGACCTCCTTGAGCGAGCGCTCGAGCGTCCAGGGGTCGGCGGGGTTGGCTGGGACCAGCTTGGCGATGCGGTCGACCTGGCCGTAGGGCATCTGCAGCACGCGGCCGACGTCGCGCAGAACGGCGCGGGCCTGGAGCGTACCGAAGGTGATGATCTGCGCGACCTGCGCCTCGCCATACTTGGCCTGGACGTAGCGGATCACCTCCTCGCGCCGGTCCTGGCAGAAGTCGATGTCGAAGTCCGGCATCGAGACGCGCTCGGGGTTGAGGAAGCGCTCGAACAGCAGGTTGTAGCGAAGCGGATCGAGGTCGGTGATGGTGGTGGCGTAGGCCACCAGCGAGCCGGCGCCCGAACCGCGGCCGGGGCCGACGGGGATGTCGTGCGCCTTGGCCCACTGGATGAAGTCGGCCACGATGAGGAAGTAGCCGGGGTACTTCATGCGTTCGATGATGCCGAGTTCGTACTCGAGGCGTTCGCGGTAGATCTCGACGGTCTTGCCCGGGCCGGGGCCGACCGTCTCGAGCCGGTGCTCGAGCCCGGTACGGGCCATCTCGGCCAGGGCCCTCGCCTCGGCGGCAAAAGCCTCGTCCGGCGACTGGCCGGGCTGGGCCGCGAAGGTGGGGAGGACGGGATTGCGCTTCTTCGGCCGGTAACTGACGCGTTGCGCGATTTCGACCGTGGATTCGAGCGCTTCGGGGAGGTCGGCGAAGAGCTGCTGCATCTCCTCGCGCGTCTTGAAGTAGTGCTGGTCGGAGAGCTTTCGCCGCTCGGTCTGCGCCAGCACGGTGCCGCCGGCGATGGCGAGCAGCGCGTCGTGCGCCTCGTAGTCGGCCGGCACCGGGTAGAAGGGCTCGTTGGTGGCGACGAGCGGGATGCCACGGCGATAGGCGTAGTCGATGAGCTTCTGCTCGTTCCCCTGCTCGACCGGCCGGCCGTGGCGCTGCAGCTCGATGTAGAGGCGGTCGCCGAACAGGTCGGCGAGACGGTCGAGCCGGCACTCGGCGAACGCATCCATGTTGGCGGCGAACATGGGGTCGATGGCGCCTTCGGGGCCGCCCGAAAGGCAGATGATGCCCTTGAGGTTGTCGCGCGTCAGCCAGGGCAGCTTGCCGGCGGCGCGGCCGTTCTCGCCCTCGAGGTGGGCGCGGCTGACGAGCGAGCTCAGGTTGCCGAAGCCTTCGGCGGTCTGGGCGATGAGCACGACGCCGCCCTTGCCGAAGCGATCGCGGCCGTGGCCGCGTTCCTGCATGCGGTCGGCGGTGTCCTCCACAGCCGAAAAGTCGAGGTTCAGCTCGACGCCGATGAGCGGCTGGATGCCCTTGCCCGCCGCCTTCTCAGAGAATTCGAGCGCACCGAACAGGTTGTTGGTGTCGGCGATGCCGAGCGCCGGCTGCTTGTCGGCCTTGGCGAGGTCGAGCAGCTTGCCGAGCGGCAGCGCCCCCTCGAGCAGCGAGTAAGCGGAATGGACGTGCAGATGAATGAAGCCGGGGCCTGCCATGCGCCCTTCCTACTCGCGTCGTGGAGGACGGGCCAATTCAACAGCCCGTAATCCACAGCCCTCACACGAGTCGGGAGGCGATATCCATCCAGCCGAGCGAGGCGACCGAGAACCCGGCAATGGTGACGAAAGCGAGCGCATCCTTGAGGAAAGAGAGCATCGGGACCTCCATTGTTTCCGATACGTTCTTGTATGTTTTTGGTTTGTTCTTGTCGAGTCGGATCGGGACCGCTATCAAGATGTGGTTAACGCGAGGGTGGGTAGCGACGCCCCCTCGGCGATACGAGGGGTCGCGGGTGTCGACCTTGGGAGTGAGGCGATGGATCAGTTCGAGAAGGCGCAGCGGTTCAAGGCGATGCACGAGGGGCCGCTGTTCGTGATTCCGAACCCTTGGGACGCGGGGACGGCGCGGCTGCTCGCGAGCCTCGGCTTTGGGGCACTCACCACGACCAGCGCCGGCCTCGCCTATGCGCTGGGGCGGCAGGATATGTCGGTGACGCGCGAGGAAGCGCTGAAGAACGCCGCGGACATCGTGGCGGCGGTGGGGCTGCCGGTGGCGGCCGACCTGGAGAATGGCTACGGCGATGCACCCGAGGGCGCGGCCGAGACCATCCGGCGGGCCGGCGAGGTGGGGCTGGTGGGCGGCTCGATCGAGGATGCGACGGGACGGCCGGACGAGCCGATCTACGAGTTCGCGCATTCGGTGGAGCGGGTGGCGGCGGCGGTGGAGGCGGCGCGGACCCTGCCCTTTCCGTTCACCTTCGTGGCGCGGGCCGAGAACTTCCTGCATGGGCGCCCGGACCTCGACGACACGATCCGGCGGCTGCAGGCCTTCGAGCAGGCGGGGGCCGATGTGCTGTTCGCGCCGGGGCTGCCGAGCCTCGAGGCGATCCGCACGGTGTGTGCTTCGGTGTCGAAGCCGGTCAACGTGGTGCTCGGCGCGCGGAACACGCCCTACTCGCTCGACCAGCTGGCGGAGGCCGGGGTGAAGCGGGTGAGCACAGGCTCGTCCTTCGCGCGGGCGGCACTGACGGGCCTGCGCGATGCGGCGCTGGAGTTGCTGGGGCCGGGCACCGCGACGTATCTCGACACGGCAATCACCTCGGCTGAGGTGGCGAAGGTGATGGCGCCCCGCGCCCCGGGCGATGCATAGGCGATGGATTTCGGCCGCGCGGGCGGCTAGGGCTGATGCATGGCCATCGACCCGCGCGACAAAGACAGGCTGATCCGCATCCTGAGGCTGCTCGGCTCCGATCAGGTGGGCGAGCGTGCTTCGGCGGCAATGGCGGCAAGCCGCTTGCTGGACTCCCTGGGGCTGAGCTGGGAAGAGGTGCTCGAGCCGCCACCGGGACCGACGCGGGTGGTGGTGCAGCGGGTGCGCGAGTGGGACGTCAACCATCGCGAAGCCGCCGAGACCCGTATCCGGCAGCTCAAGGATACGACCGAGCGGCAGGCGCGGCAAATCCGGGCGCTCAGGACGCGTATCAATTCGCTTACCGATCGCGAACGCAAGCGGCGCGAGGGCGAGCAGCTGGACCTGTAGCTGCCCGGCGGCACGGGAACGCGGAAGGCTCGTTGCACGTTCTCGCGGGATGTCCACGCCCTCCGACGGCACGCTCGCTCCCATCGTCGATGAAGTCGACAAGCACGCCAAGGCGGGCGATCCCGTTTCCATCGGCATGATCCGCGAGATCGCAGGGCAGCGGGCGGCGGGACCGATGCTGCTGCTGCCGGCGCTCCTTGCGATGTCGCCGCTCACCGTCATTCCGGGACTCGCGACGATCATCGGGCTCAACACGGTACTGGTGGCAGGACAGATCGCGCTGGGGCACGAACACATCTGGCTCCCTAAGTGGCTGAGCAAGCTCAAGCTGGCGCCTACACACGCCAAGAAGCTGGTGAAGTTCCTGAAGCCGGTGGGCAAGGTGGCCGACGAGGTGGCGAAGCCGCGCTTGCAGTTTCTCACCTCGTGGCCGTTGCGTCGGGTCGGCGCGGCAGCCTGCACGGTGATCGGAGCTGCGATGCCGCTGACCGAGGTGATTCCGTTCACAGCCACATGGGTCGGGGCGCTGATCGCCACCTATGCGCTCGCGATCACGGCACGCGATGGACTGCTGGCGCTGGCCAGGGCCGGGTTGATCCTGGCGGTGGCGACGATCGGGCTCAGCTTCCTGCTCTAGAGATTTCGATACGGGCCGGCCTTGACGGCCGCCTCATTACGTAACATATCAAGTTACATGAGTTTCGACACACGCCTTTCCGGCATTCTTCACGTCCTGTTGCACATGGCCGAACACCGCGACCCGGTGACCTCGGAGGTGCTGGCGCGGGCCATGCACACCAACCCGGTCGTAGTCCGACGCGTAATGGCAGGGTTACGCGAGCAGGGGCTGGTGCAATCCACCAAGGGGCATGGCGGGGGCTGGACCATCGCCTGCGACATGGAGCGGACCACGCTGAGGCACATCTACGAGGCGGTGGGCTCCCCTGCCCTGATCGCGCTCGGCAACCGCTCCGAGCGGCCGACCTGCCTCGTCGAGCAGGCGGTGAATACGGCGCTGGACGAGACGTTCCGCGAGGCCGAAGCGCTGATGCTGACGCGGCTGGGAGGGGTGAGCCTTGCGGCGCTGAGTGCGGATTTCCATCGCCGGATGGTGGCCGGCGGCTACTCAATCTATCACCAACACGCACACGACCCGGAGCACGACCATGCATCATGACGCGATCATCATCGGCGGCAGCTTTGCCGGGCTGGCGGCAGCAACCTACCTGGCGCGCGGACGGCGCGACGTCGCGGTGATCGACGCGGGCGCGCCGCGGAACAGGTTCGCCCAGCATTCGCACGGTTTCCTCGGTTTCGACGGAACGGCGCCGGGCGACATACTGTCGAGGGCGCGGGAGCAGGTCGGCGCCTACCCCACGGTATCGTTCATCGCGGGAGAAGCGGTGGCGGCGGAAAAGCGAGAGACCGGGTTCGCCGTAACCCTGGGATCGGGCGAGGTCGTGAACGGCAGCAAGCTGGTGCTCGCCTTCGGCATCCATGACGTGCTGCCCGACGTCCCCGGCCTGAGGGAGAGGTGGGGGAAGTCGGTGATCCATTGTCCCTATTGCCACGGCTATGAGTTTGCCGGGCAGCGGCTGGGGGTGCTCGGGCTATCGCCGAACTCGCTGCACCAAGCCATGCTGATCCCCGAATGGGGCCCGACGACCTTCTTCCTCAACGGGCAGCCGGAGCCGGACGGGACCACGCTGCAGGAGCTCGAGCGACGGGGCGTGCATATCGAGCGCGAGCGGGTGGTGGAACTGAGGGGAGAGGGTGCGGCGCTGTCGACGGTGCAACTGGCAGATGGGCGGCAGGCGCGGATCGATGCGCTCTATATCGGCGCGCCGACGCGGCTCAACAGCCCGATCGCCGAACAGCTGGGCTGCGCCCTCGACGAGGGGCCGCTCGGCAAGACGGTTCGCACCGATGCGATGAAGGCGACGACGGTGGCCGACGTGTGGGCGGTCGGCGATATCACGCGGGGCGGCCACAGCG
>JAEYTN010000081.1 GCA_023433985.1 Pseudomonadota bacterium
GTTCTCCACCATCGACGCCGAGTAGATGTGCCCCTCGAACCGCGGCAGCATCCCGGTCAATTCGAGACTCAGCCGGATGCGCTCGACCTGGCTCGACGAGGCGACGCAGAACGGCACCGGCAAGCCCGCCAGCACCTCGCGTATCCAGCCCGTCGGCTTCAGCTCGCGCCGGTAGAGCGCATAGAGCCGGTCGCGCATCGCGGCGAGCGATGCGTCGCTCAGCCCCGCCCCATGCGTCTGGTTCAGCGATTCCGAGATCGACGCCAGCGACCGCCCGAGGAACGACCGAAACGCCGCCCCGCGCTCAATCTCGATCCCCTGCTCGGCCAGCAGTTGCAGCAGCACCCGCATGGCGAGCGGCTCGCTGTCCACCAGCACCCCATCGCAATCGAAGATGACGAGCTTGATCGGCGCCATGAAAAGTCCTCCCGGCCCATCGGTAGCCGGGCGGCCGATGCTTCGGCAAGCTCAGAGCCGATCCGCCAGGTAATCCTCGAGCGTCGCCGCCGTCCCCCGCTCCCACAGCGACGCCAGCGCCGTGGTGAACGCCGCCACGTAGCGCACGTCGGTGGCCAGCGGCCCGAAGATGTCGGCCATCGTCAGCCAGGCCTTGGGGTCGACCCGCGCCTCCTTCGCCAGCGCCGTCAGCCGATCCCAGCTCGGATCGTTGGGCGGGATGGGCTTGCCGCTGTCGCTCTCGCCATAGCAGTAGCGGGCCCAGAGCGCTGTAACGAGCGCCAGCCCCGTCACCCCCTGCCCCGCCGCCAGCCGGTCCGCCGCCGAGGGCAGGATGAACTTCGGCTGCCGGTTCGAGCCATCGAGGCAGAGCCGCTGCACCGTGTCGCCGATCTTGGGATTGCTGAACCGGCGCTCGATCAGCTTGTAGTAGTCGCCGAGGTCAGTATCGGGCACCGGCGGCACCACCGGGATGATCTCGTCGCGCTCCACCCTCTCGAGGAAGGCGCGGATCAGCCTGTGCTCCATCGCCTCGTGCACGAAGTGGATGTCGAGCAGCCCGGCAGGATAGGCGATGGTCGCGTGCCCGCCATTGAGGATGCGGATCTTCATGTGCTCGAACGGCGCCACGTCGGGCACGAACTGCACCCCTACCTTTTCGAGCGCCGGCCGCCCGGCGGGGAAATGGTCTTCGAGCACCCACTGCTTGAACTCTTCGCAGAACACCGGCCAGGCATCGACGATGCCGAACCCCGTCTCCAGCGTCTTGCGCTCCCGCTCGCCGGTGGCGGGGGTGATCCGGTCCACCATGCCGTTGGGGAAGGCCACCGCTTCGCGCACCCAGGCGGCGAGCGCGGGGTCGATCAGCTCCGCCAGCCCCGCCACCGCGTTCTGCGTCACGTGCCCGTTGCCGGGAATGTTGTCGCAGCTCATCACCGTGAACGGCTGCACCCCACGCTCGCGCCGGCGCCGCAGGCCCAGGAGGATCAGCCCGAACACCGTCTTCGGCGCCTCGGGATTGCGGCCGTCCGCCACGATATCCGGGTGCTTTGCATCGAAACGCTGCGATGCCGGGTCGATGTAGTAGCCCCCCTCCGTCACCGTCAGCGATACGATACGGGTCGTCGGGTCCGCGAGCGTCTCGCCGATTGCCGCGATATCCCCTACCGGCAGGAAGTCGATCATCGCGCCGGTGACGCGCGCCGCGCTCCGGTCCGCCTCCTGCTCCACCACGGTGGTGAGGTAGTCCTGCCCCAGGAGCTTCCGCCGCATGTCCTCGTCGTTCGCCCGCACCCCTGCGCCGACGATCGCCCAGTCATGGTCGAGCCCGAGGTTGAACAGGCTGTCGAGATAGACCGCCTGGTGCGCCCGGTGGAAATTGCCCACGCCGAAATGCACGATGCCCGGCCGGAGCGAACGAGGCTGGTATTTCGGCACGCTGGCCCGGGCGGCGATCTCCGGCAGGTCGTCGGCGGAGAGTTCGAGGGGCATGGTCCTGTCCTGACTATGTTACTGGCGCAGCGCCTGTCCGGCGCTGTCGAAGCGGTAGATGCGGGCCGGATCGGGCGTCAGCCACACCTGCTCGCCGGGGTGGTAGTCGTTCTCGCCTTCGGTCCGAACGGTCTGTAGCCCCGCGCCTTCCACATGCACATGTAGAAATGTGTCGGAGCCCAGGTGCTCCGCCACCCCCACGCGCCCCGACCAGTCGCCCGCCTGGCGCGAGATGCGGATGTGCTCGGGACGCACGCCGATCGACTCCGCCCGGTATTTTTCTGCGCCCGCGCCCTCGACGAAGTTCATCTTCGGCGAGCCGATGAAGCCGGCGACGAACTTGTTGGCGGGGTTCTTGTAGAGCTCGAGCGGCGAGCCGAACTGCTCGATGCGGCCCGCATTCAGCACCACGATGCGGTCGGCCATGGTCATCGCCTCCACCTGGTCGTGCGTCACGTAGACCATGGTGGTCTTGAGCTGCTGGTGCAGCTCGGTGATCTCGATGCGCATGTTGACCCGCAGCGCTGCATCGAGATTGGAGAGCGGCTCGTCGAACAGGAATGCCTTGGGCTGCCGCACGATGGCGCGGCCGATGGCGACGCGCTGCCGCTGCCCGCCGGAGAGCTGCCGCGGCTTGCGGTCGAGATAGTCGGTCAGGTTCAGCACCCGCGCCGCATCCGCCACCTTCTGCTCGGCCACCGCCTTGTCGATATTGGCCATCTTCAGCGGAAAGGCGATGTTCTGGCGCACCGTCATGTGCGGGTAGAGCGCGTAGCTCTGGAACACCATGGCGAGCCCGCGATGCGCCGGGCCCTTGTCGGTCACGTCCACGCCGTCGAGCAGGATCTTGCCCGAGGTCGTGTCCTCGAGGCCGGCGATCAGTCTGAGGAGAGTGGACTTGCCGCACCCCGAGGGCCCGACGAAGACGACGAACTCGCCGTCCTCGATTTGAAGCGACGCATCGGGGATCACCTGGTGGCCGCCAAAGGTCTTGTTGACGTGTTCGAGTGTGATGGAGCCCATGGTCCGATATCCCCTATTTCACGGCGCCGAAGGTGAGGCCGCGCACCAGCTGCTTCTGGCTGAACCAGCCCAGCAGCAGGATCGGCAGGATCGCCAGCACCGACGCGGCGGAAAGCTTGGCGAGGAACTGCCCCTGCGGCGACGAGAACGAAGCGATGAACGCCGTCAGCGGTGCGGCGTCATCGGTGGAAAGCCGCAACGTCCAGAACGCCTCGTTCCAGGCGAGGATGACGTTGAGCAGCAGCGTCGAGGCGATGCCGGGCACCGCCATCGGCAGCAGCACGTAGACCAGTTCCTTGCCCAGCGTCGCGCCATCCATGCGCGCCGCCTCGAGGATATCGACCGGGATTTCCTTGAAGTAGGTGTAGAGCATCCACACCACGATCGGCAGGTTCACCAGCGTCAGGATGATGGTGAGGCCCAATAGCGTGTCGAGCAGCCCGGTATTGAGGAAGATCAAGTACATGGGCACCAGCACGCCCGCCGCCGGCATCATCTTGGTGGAAAGCATCCACATCAGTACGTCGCGTGTCCTGGGGGTCGGCGTGAACGCCATTGCCCAGGCGGCCGGCACCGCGATCAGCAGCGCCACCAGCGTCGAGCCGATCGAGACGATGACGGAGTTGCCGAACGGCCGGAAATAGTCCTGCTGGTCGAGCACCAGGCTGTAGCTCTCCCACGTGAACGACGGGATCATCGAGAAGCCGGCCGCCGCCTCGCCCTCGGTCTTGAAGCTGGTGATGATGGTGTAGAGGATGGGAAAGAACACGATCAGCGCGACGAGCCAGACCAGGATCGTCATGCCGAGTTTGCGGCGCGTGGATACGGCGCGGGCCATTACAGTGCTCCCTTGGAAATGAGGCGCCGGTGATCTTCCACCGCGAAGCGGGGGAGAGGGACCGCACGTAGCGAAGCGGAGCGTGGTGGAGGGGGCGGCAACGAACCCCGAGTCCTGGCGCAGCTGTGAGAGGGGCCGTCGACGAACCTAAGCATCCAGATTCCTCCCCACCGCGCGCATCAGGAACACCGCCACGATGTTGGCGAGCACCACTGCCACCAGCCCGCCGGCCGCGCCTGCGCCGATGTTCCCGCCGAGCACGCCCGCGTTGTAGATCAGGAATGGCAGGTTGGTGCTGGCGAAGCCGGGGCCGCCGCCCGTGGTGATCTGAATCTCGGCATAGACACCGAGCAGGTAGATCGTCTGAATCAGGATCACCACGGTGATCGCCCGCGCCAGGTGCGGCAGGATGATGTACCAGAAGCGCCGGATCGCGTTGGCGCCGTCCATCTCGGCTGCCTCCTTCTGCTCCTCCGACAGCGACTGCATTGCCGTCAGCAGGATCAGCGTCGCAAACGGCAGCCACTGCCAGGCGACGATCAGGATGATCGAGAGCAGCGGGAAATTGCCGAGCCAGTTGACCGGCTCCTGTCCGAAGAAGCGCGAGATCGCCGCAAACACGCCCCAGGTCGGGTTCATCAGCTCGTGCTTCCAGATCACCGCGGCAACGGGCGGCATCACGAAGAACGGCGAGATCATCAGGATGCGGACGATGCCCTGCCCCCAGATCGGCTGGTCGAGCATCAGGGCAAGCAGGATGCCGAGCCCCACGGTGATCACCAGCACACCCACCACGATCAGCAGCGTGTTGATGATGGCCGGCCAGAAGGCGGGGTCGGTGACGAAGAAACTGAAATTGCTGAACCCGGCAAAGCCCGAGATCGCGGGGTTAGTCAGCCGGTAGCGCTGGAACGAAAACCAGATCGTCAGCGCCAGCGGCACCACCATCCACACCAGCAGCACCGCCACCGAGGGGCCCATCATCAGCCGCGCGAGGCGATGGGTCTGCTTGGTTGCCATGGTCTCGTTCCCTCCCCAGGGGTCCCGCCCGGACCCTCCCTCATGGTCAACCCACGAG
>JAEYTN010000221.1 GCA_023433985.1 Pseudomonadota bacterium
CGAAGCCATCTGGGGCGACCAGGCCTTCCGCGGTCTCGACGGCCACGCCTGACGGGCTTTCAGCCCGTCCGGTCGAGCGCAGCGAGGTCGACCTGCGAGTAGGGAATCCGGATCCCGGCCGCCTCCAGCGCAGCCTTCCCCTGCTCGGTCAGGTCGATCTTCGTGCTCCACCAGTCGGAGTTCTTGGTCCAGGCCCGGAGCACGGCCTCCACGGAAATGGCGCCCAGCACGCCGACATGCACCGTGGGCACCGGGTCGACGAGGACGCGTGGGTCCTTCCGCGCGATATCGAGCAGCACGTCGCGCGCCTTGCCGGTGTTCGCCTCGTAGCCGATGCCGATCTTAATCTCGACCATGCGGTTGGTCTCGCGTGAATAGTTCATGATCTTGGCGTTCCACAGCCGCGAGTTGGGAACGAAGATGAAGACGCCGTCATAGGTGCGCAGCTCAGTCGCGAAGAGTCCCACCTCCAGCACATTGCCGGAGATGCCCTCGGCGTCGATCGCATCCCCCACGTTGAACGGCCGGAGCCAGATCAGCATCACGCCCGAGGCGATGTTGCTGAGCGTGCCCTGCAGCGCGAGCGCGATGGCAAGGCCCGCCGCGCCGAGCACCGCCAGGATGGAGGTGGTCTGGATGCCGAACTGGCTCAGCGCGATCACGACCGTGATGATGATCAGGCCGTAGCGCACGACCTGCGACATCAGGGGCGCCAGCGTCTTGTCCACCCGTCCGGTGTGCGGCAGCACGTTTCGCGTCTGGCGCGAGAGCAGTCCGGCGAGCCAGAAGCCGACGAACAGGATGAGGCAGGCCGTGAGGACGCGCGTGACGTTGTCCGCGATCCACACGGTCGAGAGGTTCAGAAGCTGCGTATATTCCATGGGTAGAATCCGGCGACGGGTAAAGGGCCAACGCCTACCCGGAAATGCGGTTGCGCTATGACAGGTTGGGCGTCTGTTCGGACGGCGCCAGCGTGTGCGGGTCGGCCGCGAGGGTTACTTCGGCCTGCTGGGCGGAACCCGCGAGCTGCCGGTTGAGCGCGAGCTTCGCTTTCTCCGTCAGGTCGCGCAGCGCGTCGGAATAGCCCGGTGTCGGCACCCAGGCGCGCATCTGCAGCACGATCTTGTCGCCCGCGAAGCTCTCCACATGCACTGTGGCCGGCGGGTTGGCCTGTACGCGGGCGTCGCTGGTCGCGACCTCGAGCAGGGTGCGGCGGGCGCCCCCCACGTCGGCCGAATCGGGAATCGTCACGTTCACGTCGACCCGTCGCCGCGGCTCGCGGCTGTGGTTGGTGATGGCGCCGTTCCAGAGCTTCAGGTTCGGCGTGAAGATGTAGAGCCCGCTGGTCGAGCGCAGCCGCGTGCCGAAGAGCCCGATCTCGACCACCACCCCCGCCACGCCGTCGCCCACGATGTACTCGCCGATGGCAATGGGCCTGAGCCACACCAGCATGATGCCGGCGGCGATGTTGGCGAGTGTGTTCTGCAGCGCCAGCGCGATGGCGAGGCCGGCAGCGCCCAGCACTGCGTAGATCGAGGCGATCGGCACGCCGATGAAGCTCAGCGCCGTCACCAGCGCGAAGATCACGATGCCGTAGCGAGCCGCCTGCGCCAGCAGCGGGCCGAAGTTGCGGTCGATGCCGTTGGCGCGCGGCAGCAGCCCGGTGATCAGCCGGTAGACGACTCGCGACAGGTACCAGCCGACCACCAGCGTGGCTGCGGCCGCAAGCAGCGGCACGGCGATGCTGCGGAGCCAGTCGGGCAGGGCGGGGATGAAGTCGGCTGGCATGGCAATCCACCTAAGTCTGCCGGACCTTAGCAAGTTCCGCCGCTATCGCCAGCGCAACCGCCCGGCATGCTGGGGAATTTAGCTTCCAACCTCAGGAGACGATCATGAGCCAGCAAGATATCGACGCCCTGACGTCCATCCGCTCTACCCTCGTCGCGGAGCGCCGCTCCGCCGCTGGATCCGGCGACTCGCAAACGGTCATCCGCATCCAGCACGACATTGCGCTCGTCGACGCGGCCATTTCCGACGAACAGGCCCTCGGCCAGCACGAAAAGGACGAGCTCGCCATCACCCGCGCAATGAAGCGTGAGCCCGACGGTCACAATGTCGAGGAAATCAGCCTGATCGACGACCCGATCAGGATTTCAGACTAGCTGAGGGGAAGGGGCTCGCCGAGCCGAAGCCCCGCAGGGCAAAGGCTGGTGGGTGTGCACGGACTCGAACCGTGGACCCGCTGATTAAGAGTCAGCTGCTCTACCATCTGAGCTACACACCCGGCTGGGTGACGCGTCACCCGGCGGCCGGCTGACTAGCAGGGTGAGGGGGGCTTGTCCACACCCAATCTCAGACATCGTGCAGCTTTGTTCGCCGGGCGCCCCGAACCGCGGTTTCGGCGGCAATGAGCGCCTCGGCGTAGCGGCGGCGCAAGCCACGGTGCCGCTGGCGCAGGAACCACGAGTCCCGGAGGTCCCACACCTCGCCGATTTCGGCGGGGATCGCGGGGTTGAACCACACGTCGTAGCCGCCGCTCGAGTAGATGGTGAGTTCGCCCGCATGGAGACCCTCGGGCGTGACCAGGAAGTCGACCCGTACCATGTCGAACGCCTCGCCGAGGACCGGAGCCAGCCGCGCCGCTTCGCGGACAAGTTCGGCCAGGTGCTCGGACCAGGGCAGGGCCGCAGCCTCGTCGGGATTGCGTTCGTCGCGTCCGGGCAGCGGGGTCCCGTCGGGCGACAGGGTGAGCGAGCGGCCGAAAAGCTTGTCGGTGGCCCAGACGTTGCAGACGCGTCCGCTGGCGACATACGCCTTCAGGTCCGTCGGCAGGTCCCCACCGCCGAGCGGCAGCAGTTCCTCGGCAAAGAGACGGCCCGCGATCGGCCAGTAGGCCCACTCCTCGCGGCGGCGATGGCCGCCGGGCCGGAGGAGGTGCCGAGTCGATCGGGCGATCGTCTGGCGATCCGGCTTGCCGCCCTCGACCCGGTAGTTGGCGCCGCTGCCGTTGCTGGCTTTCACCATCGCCGGGCCCGCAAGCACCATGTCGGGAATATCTGCCGCGGAACTTCCGATCCAGAGCACTGCCGGCTGCGGCAACTCAGGGGCTCGCTCACGGACGTAGTCCTTGGCCGCCAGCTTGTCCGTCGCGGTGACGAAGAGCGGATTCCGATCGAATACCTTCCGCCACAGCATCTTGTCCGAATAGCTCCGAGGATGACCCGGGCGGGGCCAGACTCCCATTTTCCGGCGGTGGCGGATCATCATCACTGGGTGCCGCAGGACGAGCCAAGCCGCCGCAAGCCACAGCACGAGGCGGTGGCGAGGGGCGATCGGTAGCGGCGATACTTGTCTCACGGGTCGAACCAATAGCGGGGTTCCCTCGTTCGGTGCGACAAAATAAACCCCGCCGCTGTCGGCACGCGGGTGGATTGTTCCATGGTGGGGCTTCACAGCCTGCGCCTACACCCCTAAATAGCGCCGACGCCCCAGCGGTAATTTCGGAGACAGTGAAGCATGCTCGGCCTCGATGCATCGGCACTCGCAGCATTCTTCAATGTCATCATGATCGATCTGGTCCTGGCTGGCGACAATGCGGTGGTCATCGGCCTCGCCGCAGCCGGGCTGGCGCCCGACCTCCGCCGCCGCGCCATTCTCATCGGCATCGCGGCCGCTACGATCCTCCGCATTTGCTTTGCGCTCATCACCTCGCAGCTCCTGTCGCTGGGCGGCGGCCTGCTGATCGCCGGTGGCCTGCTGCTGCTCTGGGTGTGCTGGAAGATGTACCGCGAGATGGCGGTGCCGCACGAGCATGAGCACGAGGCGCAGGAAGCGCTCGAAAACGCCGACAAGAACGCCGACGGCACCGTTGCCGGCCGCGCGCCCAAGAAGTCGCTCCGGCAGGCCGTCACCAACATCATCATCGCCGACGTCTCGATGTCGCTCGACAACGTGCTGGCCGTGGCCGGTGCGGCGCGGCACCACGAGGTCGCGCTGATCTTCGGGCTTGGCCTCTCAGTCGTACTGATGGGTGTAGCGGCGTCGCTGGTGGCGGGCATCCTCACCCGGTACCGCTGGATCGCATGGCTCGGCCTCATCATCATCCTGTACGTGGCGGCCCGCATGCTCTACGAGGGCGCCGACGCGGCGATCTTCAACCACGCGCTGCCCGAGATTCCGCTGATCAAGGGCCCGCCTGTAGAAGCACCCGCGCACTAATCCTCTCGTAACCACGGGCGCAATTTCTCCGCGCCCGCGTCGCCCGCGTCAGGCATTTCGACACCCTGCGGGCCTTAGGGTCCGGCCGAAATCCGGTCGGACCTTCACATGTCGCTCGCTGCCCGCACTCTCGACGTCGCTTCCGTGGCCCGGCCTGCTGCCGGTGCGCCGCCGCTGACGCTGCGACGTATCGCACCCGAGGCCTGGGACGCCGCCATCGCCGGCTTCGACGATGTCTGCCAGGAACAGCTCATGGTGTTCGCCGCCGCCCGCTGGCCAGGCGTCGTGCAGGAGCCCTTGCTGTTCATGGAAGGCGGCGAGGTTGCCGGCGGCTGCCTGGTCATGGTCCAGCCGCTGCCGTTCGGGCTGGGCTCCATCGCGGTGGCCAAATGGGCGCCGATGCTGGCGCGCGCCAGCCGTCCCGACGCGCTGCTGTTCTATTCGCGCATGGTCGAGCTGATGGTCGCGGAGTATTCTGAACGCCGCGGCATGATGCTGTCGGTACTGCCGCGCGCGGCGCTGGGCCCGCGCAACGACCGGTACGACCACCTGATCGGCCGGGGCTTCAGGCCGGGCGCGACGCTGCTCTTTCCCAACCGCTACATCGTCAACCTGCGGCTCGGCGACGAGGAGCAGCGCCGGAGCTTTGGCCAGAAGTGGCGCTACCACCTCAACAAGGCCGACAAGGCGGGGCTGAGCTTCGAGCACGCCGAGCCGTCCCGGCGTCCCGAGTTCGACGCGCTCTACCAACAGATGGTCGACCGCAAGAAGTTTCCCGACCATTCGGCCTACGGCACCGTGCCCGCGCTCATGGATATCCCCGACCCGGCGCTTCGTCCCGAACTGTTCTTCGTCCGGCACGAGGGCGCGGTGGTTGCCGGCGCCATCATCTTCAAGGCCGGTGAGCGCGCGGTCTATCTATACGGC
>JAEYTN010000331.1 GCA_023433985.1 Pseudomonadota bacterium
GCGCCGTGATGCGCTCGAAGCGCCGCGCCATCCTGCAGGGCGTCACAGCCGGCTCCACCAACATCCTGTTCCTCGATGGCGTCGGCCGGCAGATCGCCGTGCTCGACATAAATGTCGGCGAGGGGCCGACCGGCGGGCCGCAGCAGGTTATGCTGAAGGTTACTGTCGCCGAGGTGCAGCGCAGCATCGCCAAGCAGTTGGGCATCAACCTCTCGGGCAACTTCTCGGTGGGGGCGCTCACCGGGAGCTTCAACGGCGGCGCCATGGACGCCATGACCAGCGTGCCTACCGGCGGTGGCGATGCCAGCTTCCCGATCCCGTTCGGCAACACGTCGCTGGATGTCGAGCTGCGGGCGCTTGAAACCCGCGGTGCGCTGCGCACCCTGGCCGAGCCCGTGCTCACCGCAATGTCGGGCCAGCCTGCGAGCTTCCTCGCCGGCGGTGAGATCCCGTATCCGACCACTGACGACAACGGCAACCGCATCGTCGACTTCAAGCCCTACGGCGTGCAGCTCGATTTCACCCCGACCATCACCTCGAGCGGCACCATCCAGCTCGTCGTCGACAGCACGGTTTCCGAGCCGGCTACCGAGGGCGCGCTCAATACCCGCCGGGTCTCCACCACCGTCGAGCTCGGGGCTGGCCAGACGCTGTCGATCGCCGGCCTGCTGTCCGAGCGCCAGCGCCAGAACATCGCCCGTCTCCCGGGTCTCGGCGACATCCCGATCCTTGGCGCCCTGTTCCGCTCCCGCGAATATACCTCCGACCGTACCGAACTGGTCTTCCTGGTCACGCCCTACTACGCCCGGGCCAAGACCGAGGCGCCGATCCTGCCCACCGACGATCTGAAGTTCGCTGGTGACGCGGAAGCAATCTTCCTCGGCCATATTGAAACCATCTACGGCGTTGGACCGGACGGCATGCGCGGCAGCTACAACGGTTCGGTCGGCTTCCTGCTGGATTGACGGAGTAAGAGTGAGATGAGTTTCCTCAAGATCGACGGTGGCAAGACGGCAGAAGAGCCCGCGATCGAGGTGGCAAACGGTGCGCGGCTGATTCCGCGCATCACCATCCAGGCCTTCTGCGAGCACTCGCAGACCGCGCAACTGGTCGAAGCCGCCGTGCACGACCGGCGCATGAGCAAGGTCGCGCTCACGACCCACAATGGCGGCCTCGAGGGCGCCATCGAAACCTACAAGGCGAACCCGACACCCAACCTGATCCTGGTCGAGACCACCCTCCCGACCGAGGAGATCCCCGGGGCGCTGGAGCGTCTCGCCGAGGTCTGCGATGCAGCGACCCGCCTCATCGTGCTCGGGCACGTCAACGACGTGGTGCTCTACCGCGAACTGATCCGTTCGGGCGTCTCCGAATACATCGTCCTGCCCACGTCCGCGCAGGCCATCGTCTCGACGATCACCGAGCTTTTCGCCGCCGAAGGCGCTGCCCCGATCGGCCGCACCATCGGCTTCGTCGCCGCCAAGGGTGGTTCGGGCGCGTCGACCGTGGCCCACAACGTCGCCTGGGCTATCAGCCAAAACCTCCGGCAGGACGTGCTGATCCTCGACATGGACTTCGCCTTCGGCACCGCCGGGCTGAACTTCAACCAGGATCCGCCGCACGGTATCGCCGACGCGATCGGCGCCAGCCAGAAGATGGACCAGACGCTGCTCGACCGGCTGAGCTCCAAGGCCGCCAACCACGTGAGCCTGCTCACCGCTCCGGTCGTGCTCGACAAGACCTTCGACTTCGAGGAACGCGACTTCGAGCAGATCGTCGAGCTGAGCCAGAAATCGACCCCGGTCGTGATCCTCGATATCCCGCATGTCTGGAGCGCATGGGTGCGGCACACCATTGCCACCATCGATGAGGTGATCATCGTCGCCGAGCCCGATCTCGCCAACCTCCGCAACGCCAAGAACCTCTCGGACACCATCAAGGCGCTTCGTCCCACCGAGTCCGAGCCGCTGCTGGTGCTGAACCGCGTCGGCGTGCCGCGTCGCCCGGAAATCCCGGCCAACGAGTTCGCTACCTCGGTGGAATGCAAGCTGCTCGGCCAGCTCGGATTCGACGCCCAGACCTTCGGCACGGCCGCCAATAACGGTCTGATGATCGCCGAGGTCTCGGCCAATCACCGCGCCAACGAGATGTTCCGGATGATCGGCATGCACGTCACCGGCCGCAACACGCCGGAGCGGGTGGCCAGCAAGTCGAGCCTCAAGCTCCCGTTCCTCAAGAAGCGCGCCTGAGAGGCCTAGATGTTCGGCAAGCGTACCAGTTTCGGCGGCAATACCCCGGGCGCCAACACGCCGGCGCCCCGGCCCTCCACGCCTGCGCCAGTGGTGCAGGCTGCCCGCACCGAGATGATGCGCTCCTCCGAACCGGCGAAGCGCAGTGACGAGGTCGTCGATGTGCGCAGCCCCGAGGCGGTGCAGCGCGACAAGGAGTATTTCCAGACCAAGTCCGCGATCTTCAACGCGCTGATCGACTCGATCGACCTCTCTCAGCTCGCGACCATGGAGATGGAGACCGCGCGCGAGGAAATCCGCGACATCGTAGCGGAAATCATCGCGCTCAAGTCGATCATCATGTCGATCTCCGAGCAGGAAGACCTGCTCGAGGACATCTGCAACGACGTGCTCGGCTATGGCCCGCTCGAGCCGCTGCTCGCCCGCGACGACATCGCCGACATCATGGTGAACGGTTCGCAGAAGTGCTACATTGAGGTTGGCGGCAAGGTGAAGCTCACCAATGTGCGCTTCCGCGACGACGCGCACCTGATGAACGTCTGTCAGCGCATCGTGAGCCAGGTCGGCCGCCGCGTCGACGAGAGTTCCCCTATCTGTGACGCCCGCCTGCCCGACGGCTCCCGCGTCAACGTGATCGCGCCGCCGCTCGCCATCGACGGCGCCGCGCTCACCATCCGTAAGTTCAAGAAGGACAAGCTGACCCTCCAGCAGCTGGTCAAGTACGGCTCGATTTCGCCCGAGGGCGCCGAGGTGCTGCGCATCCTTGGCCGCGTCCGCGCCAACATCCTGATCT
>JAEYTN010000098.1 GCA_023433985.1 Pseudomonadota bacterium
CGATGGCCCCGGCACGATCGCGATGTGGCGTCTCAGGTCGGGCCGGATTTCGTGCAGCAGCTTGAGCCGGATCATTGTTTCGAAGCGTGGCGCGGCGTAGACCATGCGCCGGTCCAGCAGCGGGAAAGTCAGCGCCCGGACTTCGCCGAACCTCTCGATCTTCTCGATTGCCGGCCTGGCCTCGCCGTGCCGGGGAATTCCTTCGAAGAACTCGAGCCCGGCCCAGTCTGCCGCCCGTTTCATCACCAGCGCATCGCCGACGCCGAACCGGTGCGCGCAATAGTCGAGCGGATCGACTTCGAGTTCCAGCGCTGCTTCAAGATGCAGCAAGACCTGCGCGTCGGTTTGCACCAACTCGCCCAGTACTGCTTGCAGGAGTGCCCCCGCCTCCGACATCCGTCCCTATAGCTAAAGTAAAGCATTTGTAGGAAATCGGCTTCTACTTAGCAGTCAGCAAGAAGCGGCGGTCAAGGCCTGCCTTGCCACTGGAGAATGGTCCCGCCCCCTCGCCATCGGCAACGAATTCGGCGATAAGCCGGGCAAAGCCCGCCTTCGGGATGCTCATGCGCGCCATCGCCCTCGCCGTAATGCTGTTGCTCGCCAGCCCGTTCGCCGCTCTGGGGCAGGCGCTGCCCTATCATGTGGATCCGGGTGCCCGTGACGTCGTGCCGAACCTCGCCGCGGTGCCGGCCATCCGCTTCCTCACCACGGCCGACTATCCGCCCTTCAACTTCCGCGACACCAATGGTGAGCTGGTCGGCTTCAACGTCGATCTCGCCCGCGCGCTCTGTGCCGAACTCAAGATCGCATGCACGGTGCAGGCGTGGCCGTGGGAGCAGGCATCGAACGCCCTCGAGGACAAGCAGGGCGATGCCCTGATCGCTGGCCTCGCCATCACGCCGGAAAACGGCGCGCGGTTCGATTTCTCGTCGATCTACCTGATGCTGCCGGGCCGCTTCGTCGCCCCGGTGGGCGCGGCTGCGAATTTCGATCCGCAGGCTCTGGCCGGCAAGAAAGTCGCCATCCGGACCGGCTCGACGCATGCCGAGTTCATGCGCCGCTATCTCCCGTCGGCGCAACTGGTCGAGTTCGACAGCGAGTTTGCCGCCCTCGACGCGGTCGAGAAGGGCGAAGTGGATGCCTTCTTCGGGGACGGCCTGCGCGCCTCCTTCTGGCTCAACACGCACATTGGCTGCTGCGATTTCGCCGGCGAGCCGTACTTCCGTCCCGACCTGTTCGGCGAAGGCCTGGCCGTCGCGCTGCCCCCCGGGCACGATGCCGTACGCCAGGCAATCGACTACGGCCTCACGCGTCTCAAGCGTTCCGGCGCCTACGACGAACTCTACCTGCGCTGGTTCCCGGTCTCGTTCTATTGAAGCGAGCGCATCCGGGCCCGGGCACTCGCCTCGATCGCACCGGTAACGAGGCTGCTGACCGCCAGCCGGTCTCGCACCATCTCGAGCAGCCGCAGCTCTTCCTGCGGCAACTGCACGTCGATCACCGCGATTTCCACCGCCAAGGCATAGGTTGTGTCGTGCAGCCGCTCCGGAATCGCCGCCACCGCGTCGTCGAGCACGCCCTCGAAGCCCAGGGCGTTGGTCTTGTCCACGGCCTCGTTGGCGACGCGGCTCAACTGGTCCATGTCGTAATCCGCGAACACCGGCGAGCGCACCACCTGGTCGGCAATGGCGTCCAGCTCGTTCTGCGAGATCCCCTCATCCGACGAGGCGGTGACCACCATGATATGGATGAGCGCGCCCTGAACTGAGAGAGCCATGAAATCCTCTGGATGGCGGAAAGCTCCGCATAACTAGGCAGCGCCACCCGGCTTGGCAAGGGAACGCAGTCGCGCGCCCCCTTCGTTTGCTTGACGCAACCCGCCACGCTGGTGCATTGAGCCGCATCCCCTTTCCCCGTCACTGAGGCAGCCGTGCCCGCGCCCCTCCCGACCCTCGATCCCGCTTTCTTCGATGCCGCGCAGACGGCCAAGGCCTGGCCCTTCGAGGAAGCGCGGAAACTGGTCGCGAGGGTCGAGAAGCGCGGCCTCACCGAAGTGCTGTTCGAAACCGGCTACGGCCCCTCGGGCCTGCCGCACATCGGCACCTTCGGCGAAGTGGCGCGCACCACCATGGTCCGCACCGCCTTCCGGCTGCTGACTCGCGACGAAATCCCCACGCGCCTCCTCTGCTTCTCCGACGACATGGACGGCATGCGGAAGATTCCGGAGAACGTGCCGGATCGCGCGGCCCTCGAGCCCTATGTGCAGATGCCGCTGACCGCCGTGCCGAACCCGTTTGGCGGCGAGCACAAGAGCTTCGGCGAGCACAACAACGCCATGCTCCGCCGCTTCCTCGACACCTTCGGCTTCAACTACGAGTTCGCGAGCGCCACCGAGTACTACAAGTCCGGCCGCTTCGATGAGGTGCTGCTGCGCGCCGCCGAGCGCTACGACCAGATCATGGCCGTGATGCTTCCTTCCCTTGGTGAAGAACGTCAGGCGACCTATTCGCCCTTCCTGCCCATCTCCCCCACCTCCGGACGCGTCCTCTACGTGCCGATGAAGGCGGTCGACGCCAGGGCCGGCACCGTCACCTTCGCCGACGAGGATGGCACCGACGTCACCCTGCCGGTGACCGGCGGCCACGTGAAGCTGCAATGGAAGCCCGATTTCGGCATGCGCTGGGCCGCCCTCGGCGTCGATTTCGAGATGTTCGGCAAGGATCACCAGACCAACCAGCACATCTACGACAAGATCTGCGCCATCCTTGGCGGCGTCCCGCCCGAGCACTACGTCTACGAGCTCTTCCTCGACGACCTGGGGCAGAAGATTTCGAAGTCGAAGGGCAACGGCCTCACCATCGACGAGTGGCTGACCTACGCCTCGACCGAGAGCCTCGCTCTCTACATGTTCCAGAAGCCCCGCGTCGCCAAGCGCCTGTATTTCGACGTCATCCCCCGCGCCGTCGACGAGTACTACCAGTACGTCGCGAGCTACAGCGGGCAGGACGCCAAGGCGGCGCTCGAAAACCCGGCCTTCCACATCCACTCGGGCAAGGTGCCGGTGATCGACATGCCGATCACCTTCGGCCTGCTGCTCAACCTCGCCTCGGCCGCCAACGCGCACGACAAGTCGGCGCTGTGGAACTACATCTCGCGCCGCCTGCCCGGCGAAACGCCCACGACCAACCCCGAGCTCGACCGGCTCGCGGGCTACGCCGTGCGCTACTTCAATGACGAGGTGAAGCCCACCAAGACCTTCCGCGCCCCGACGGACAAGGAGCGCGCGGCCCTGCAGGACCTTGCCGCCCAGCTCCAGGGCAAGGACGCGTTCGACGCCAAGGAACTGCAGGACATCGTCTACGCCGTCGGCAACGCCCACGCCTTTGACCCCCTGCGCGACTGGTTCGGCGCGATCTACCAGGTGCTGCTGGGAGCCGACCAGGGCCCGAGGTTCGGCTCGTTCATCGCCCTCTACGGCGTGGAAGAAACCCGCAAGCTCATCGCCGACGCCCTGGCCGGAAAGCTGGTAAAGGACGCCGCCTGATCCAAGGCCGGCCGCACCAACGTCCGGCCAGTCCCCTCGCCACCATGCGGCGAGACTCGACGTTGGTGCCGATGGGGCGCGAACGTCTCCGAGATCCCCCACCGCTTTAGCGGGAGAGGTGACCATGCGAAGCATGGTGGAGGGGGCGCCACACCGGCACTCCTCACCCCCTGAGAAACGCCACCGTCCGCTCGAACGCCACCCCTGCTGCGGCCGCATCGAACTCCGGCCGGTCCGCTTCGGCGAACCAGTGCGTCGTGCCCGCATACACCACTGCCTCGCTCGGCGGTGGCGCCGCTTGCAAGGCCCGGATCATCCCCTCCTGGTCGTCGGCGAACGGGTCGGTCTCGGCGAAATGGCCGAGCACCGGCACCTTGCCCAGCTTCACCTCGCGATCGGCGTAGTACGTCACCAGCCGATGAAGCGGCAGCTGGTCCATTAGCCCCAGCAGCTGGAATCCGCCGAACGAAAACCCTACGCCGCTCACTGGCCCATTCACCGCAGGGTTGGTGGCAAACGCTTCGAAATCGGTAGCGAGCCGGCCCGGCGCCGCCTCCCAGTGCTTTTCCAGCAACGCCTGGGCCGCATCCTGTTCGGTCACCACGTCCCCTTCGAACGCATCAGGCAGGCCCACCGTGAAGCCTCGATCCGCCAGTGCCCGGCCATACGCCATCACCGTCGCGTTTCGTCCCCACCAGGGATGGACGACGAACACCCCGGCACCCGAGCCCATCGCCGGCAGCAAGATCTCGAATCCCGAACGCATCGGCTGTCCTCCCCGCGCTGTCTACTGGCTTGCCCAGACGATCCGGCCCATCCCCTCGATATCCTTGACTTCGATGGTCCTCGGCGGGTGCGCCGGGTTGAGCGAATGGAGCTCCACCGTCTTCGGCGTCTGCCGGTAGAGCACCTTCACCAGCACTTCGCCGCCCTTGGTCCGCACCACCACGCGGTCGCCCCGCCGCATCTGCGCCGTGGGCGAAACAACGACGATGTCGCCGTCACGGTAGAGCGGCAGCATGGAATCGCCGCTCACCTCCAGCCCATAGCTGCCATCCTCGGCGCTCGCGGGCAGTTCCACCACGTCCCAGCCTTGCCCGGCGGGAAAACCGGCGGAATCGAAGAAGCCGCCCGAACCCGCCTGCGCCAGTCCGAGCAGCGGCACCACCGGCCGCGGGATATCCGGACCGCGCATCTGCACGAACGCGCCTCCCCCCGACAGGAACGCGTCGAAATTCTCCCCCGTCGCCTCCAGTACCTTGGCGATGCTTTCGGTCGAAGGCCAGCGCTCGCGCCCGTCCTTGCTGATCCGCTTGGATTTGTTGAACGCCGTCGCATCGAGGCCCGCGATCCGCGCCAGGCCGGACGCGGAAAAGCCATGACGCTGCGCCAGCGCGTCTATCGCGTTCCAGATATCGGCATGCGAGACCATTCGGGAGGTCCTGGCAGCGGGATGGATTCCTCGGTGAGAGGAAATTTATCCTATCTACCGCTCCCGTTCAAACCTGTAAAGTCGCGCCCCTGAAACTTGTGATCGTGCCCCGCCTCCACTAGGTTCGCGCGCCATGGTGACCCCGATTTACAACCCCGATTTCATCTACAAGGTCGCAGGCCGCGACGTGTTCGAGGCGAGCCGCGCCGCCGGCCGCTTCCTCGGGCAGCCGGTCGACCATGCCGATGGCTATGTCCATTTTTCCACCGCCGAGCAGCTCGCTGAAACCATCCGCCTCTACTTCGCCGGCCTCGACGGGCAGGTGCTGTTCCAGGTGGCGGCCGCGCCGCTCGGCGCCGCGCTGCGCTGGGAAGCCTCGCGCAACGGCGCGCTGTTCCCGCACCTTTACGGCGACCTCCCGATGGATGCCGTTCTCGCGCTCGCGCATGTCGACGTACCTGCCGATGGCCGGCTGCAATTGCCGGATTGGGTGAAGTGATCCTCTCCCGCCTCTCGCCGCTGCTCCGCGTCCCTCTCGTCTCGGGCCTGACGCGCGAGGCATTGCTGAAGATGGACCCCGAGATCGCCCACGGCGCCACCATCTCGGCCCTGCGCCTCGGCCTCGCCCCGGAGCAGGAGGGCGCCGATCCGCCCGAGCTCCACACCACGCTGTGCGGCCTCGACCTGAAGAACCCGGTCGGTATGGCCGCCGGCTTCGACAAGAACGCCGAGGTGCCCAAGCCGCTCGCCCGGATGGGCTTCGGCATGGTGGAGGTCGGCACGGTGACGCCGCGCCCGCAATCGGGCAATCCCAGGCCGCGGCTGTTCCGCGTCGGCCCGGCCGAGGGCGTCATCAACCGCATGGGCTTCAACAACGAGGGGCATGAGGCGGCCTTCGTGCGCCTCAAGGGGGCCCATGTCGGCGCCATCCTCGGCGTCAATATCGGAGCCAATAAGGACAGCGAGGATTTCGTCGCCGACTACGTGATGGGCGTGACCCGCTTCGCCGAGGTGGCCGATTATCTCACGGTCAACATCTCCTCCCCCAACACCCCCGGCCTCCGCAACCTCCAGGCCGACGAGGCGCTGGAACGCCTGCTCGCCGCCGTGCTCAAGGCGCGCTCCAAGGCCTCCATCCGCGTCCCGGTCCTCCTGAAGATCGCTCCCGACCTCGACGAGAAAGCGCTCGACGGCATCGCCCGCGTCGTCCTCGCCACCGATCTCGATGGTCTCATCGTCTCCAACACCACGATCACCCGCGACGCGGTACTGGGCCAGGAGAACGCCACCGAAACCGGCGGCCTCTCGGGCAAGCCGCTGTTCAACCTCGCCACCCGCAAGCTCGCGCAGGTCCGGCAGCGCGTCGGCAACCTGCCGATCGTCGGGGTAGGGGGCATCCACTCCCCCGAAAGCGCCGTGGCGAAGTTCGAGGCCGGCGCCGACGCCATCCAGCTTTACTCCGCCCTCGTCTTCGGCGGCCTGGACATGCTCGACCGCCTGAAGCGCGGCCTCGCCGCTGCCGTTCGAAGCCGCGGCCTGACCTCGGTGTCGCAGCTTACGGGCAAGACCGTCGACGAGTGGGCGAGCGGCAGGGCAAGTTTGTAGGCAGTCCGTGTAGGCGTGGTGTCTGTGCGGCCCCCTTCACCATCCTTCGGATGGTCCCCTTCCCCGTTCGACGGGGGAAGACGCCGGCGACCTCAGCGCGTCACCTGTTCAACTGACATCGTCGGCGACCCGACCAGGATCCTCCCCTGCGAAGCGGGGGAGGGGGACCGGCGTAGCCGGTGGAGGGGCGGTACAGGCACAACGCCGGCATGTCACCGGCAGGACCTACCCCTCCGTCACCATCTCGATCACCACATCCGCCCGCCCCCGCGACCGTCCAACGAGGTCGTAGTTGGCGAGGTCCACCCGCTCCACGTGCTCGCGGTTGCGCTCCTCGGTGAACAATCCGTGCTCAGCGTGCCGCTTCATCAGCCGCGCCCGCACCTTCTCCCGCGGCACGTCAATGAACGCGGCGTAGTCGAGCAGCGGCCGTACCCGCCACCAGGGCGAATTGGCCAGCAGCAGGTAGTTGCCCTCGGTCACCAGCACTCGCGCCTCGGGCGGCACCGTGAACTGGTCTTCGACGACGTCCTCGATCGCTCGCGAATAACCCGGTCCGTTGACCGGCCCGGTCGCCGCCTTCAGCCCCGCGAGGAACTCGGCGAACGCTTCGCCCTCGAACGTGTGCGGCATGCCCTTGTCCTTGGCCGTACCGAGCGCCTCGAGCTTCTTGTGCCGCATGTGGAACCCATCCATCGGCACATAGGCCGCGATGCCGGCCGACCGCGCGTTGAGCGCTGCCACCAGCGCGCTCGCTAGTGTCGATTTGCCGACACCCGGTCCGCCGGCGACGCCGATCGCCACGCGCTCGGCGCCCACGAGCTCTTCCGCCCGCGCGAGGAGGAACGCCAAAGCGTCCTCGGGACTTAACGCCAGCACTTCAGGCAACGATTCCATCCGCGTTCCTCCGCCGCTTCTAGCACCGGCCCCCTTGCCGCCCAACCCCCTGCACCCCATACTGTGCACAAACCGGGAACGAACCTTGCCCCTCCATCCCCAGATCGCCGACTGGTTCGCTTCCAAGGGCTGGGCGCCGCGCGAGCACCAGCTCGACGTGCTGGAGGCGACCGAGGCCGGCGCCTCGGCGCTCCTGATCGCGCCCACCGGTGCCGGCAAGACGCTGGCGGGCTTCCTGCCCACCATCAACGACCTGATTGAAAGCCCGCGCAAGGGCCTCCACACGCTCTACCTGTCGCCCCTCAAGGCGCTGGCGGTGGACGTGCAGCGCAACCTCACGACGCCGATCGAGGAGATGGGGCTCGCCATCAAGGTCGAGGCCCGCACCGGCGACACGCCCTCGCATCGGCGGC
>JAEYTN010000454.1 GCA_023433985.1 Pseudomonadota bacterium
CGGCGCGAGCGTGCGACCGGGCGCTAGGCGCGTGCTCGACCTCGGCGCAGGCGCCGGAACCGCGGCGCTGGTTGCGCTCGCCGACCAGCCCCAAGCAACCGCGACGTTGGTTGAGATCGACGACGAGACGGCAGCGCTCGCCGCGCTGAACCTTGGCAATAACGGCATGGCCGAACGGGGCAGGGTGCTGACGCTGGACGTGACGGCCAAGGGCAGCCTTCGCGCCTCGGCCGGTCTGGCGGCTGACCACTACGACGCAGTGATCGCCAACCCGCCTTTCTTCGATCCCGCCACCGGTTCCGCGCCGTCCGAAGCCCGCTCCGCCGCCCGGCACATGCCGCCCGAGGCACTTGAGCTATGGGTGAAGGCCGCCGCCACCCACGCCGCGCCGGAAGGCGAGATCGTCTTCATCCACGCCGCCGGCAGCTTGCCGTATCTACTCGCCGCCTTCAGTCGGCGATTTGGCGCGGTGACCGTCCTTCCGCTCAGCCCGCGGGAAGGCGAACCAGCAACACGCGTCCTGATCCGCGGCATCAAGGGCTCGCGGGCCCCGTTCACGCTGCTCGCCAACCGAGCGCTGCATGAGGCTTCGGGTCGCACGTTCCGGCCGGCGTTCGACGGCATCTTCCGCGGGACAGGCCGGCTGGTCTGGTAAAACGCCGCACTGCCACATACATCTGCGCCGAAGCTGACAAGAGGGGTGCCGATGGGCTTGCGGTCCTGGCTGAAGCGGATGATGGGGCAGTCGGGACCGGTGATTCCGGTGGTGAGGCTGCATGGCGTCATTGCCGCCGAGCAGCGTCCCGGCCGGCTCAACATCGAGACCGTCGCGCCGCTCCTGAAGCGCGCTTTCGCCCACAAGGCAGCACCGGCGGTTGCCATCATCGTCAACTCGCCTGGTGGCTCGCCGGTCCAGTCGCGGCTCATTGCCAAGCGCATTCGCGACCTGGCGGCGGAGAACCACAAACCCGTGCTGGTGTTCGTAGAGGATGCGGCAGCCTCGGGCGGCTATTTCATTGCTACGGCAGGCGACGAGATCATTGCCGATCCGTCCTCCATCGTCGGCTCGATCGGCGTGATCTATGCCGGCTTCGGCTTCGTCGGCACGCTGGAAAGGCTCGGCGTGGAACGGCGCGTCCACACGTCGGGGCGTAACAAATCTACACTCGACCCCTTCCTGCCGGAAAAGGCGGAGGATGTGGAACGCGTCAAGGCAATGGAGGCCGAAATCCATGGCGTCTTCGTCGACTGGGTGAAGTCGCGGCGCGGCAGCCGCTTCAGGGCAGCCGACGATATGCTGTTTACCGGCGAGTTCTGGTCTGGCGTGCGCGGGCTCGAGCTCGGCCTTGTCGACGGTCTCGGCGATATCCACGAAACGCTTCGCTCCCGCTACGGCGACGAGATCGAATTGCGGATCATTGCCCCCAGGCGGGGACTGTTTCAGCTGCCGCGTCTGGGCCTCGGTGCCGAGCTCGCCGCGGCAGTCGAAGATCGTGCCCACTGGACCCGGTTCGGCCTATGACAGCCCTTATCCTCCGCGCCATCATCATCGCCGTCATCGCGCTTGCCATCCTTTGGGGCGTGCGCAGGATCTGGCGTGACTGGACCGGCGTCTTCCGGGCAGAGGACAAGGCCCGCCTCGACCGCGACCGGGCCGAGCGCGACCGCATCAAGCGCGCAGACGGCATGATCACCCTGAAGCGCGACAAGGACGGCAAGTTCCGGCCGGACGAGTAAGCGCGCGCTGCTTGACCGGTGGTGGGCCGGGAACTAGGTTCCGCGCGCCATTCGACCCCGGACCGTTACGCCGATGACCGATCTGCCCGCCCACATGGACCCCCGGAACTCCTTCCAGGGGCTGATCCTCACGCTGCAGCGCTTCTGGGCGGAGCAGGGTTGCGTCATCCTGCAGCCGTACGACATGCAGATGGGCGCCGGTACCTTCCACACCGCGACTACGCTGCGGGCGCTTGGGCCGAAGCCGTGGAAGGCAGCTTACGTTCAACCCAGCCGCCGGCCCAAGGACGGGCGCTACGGCGAGAACCCCAACCGGCTGCAGCACTACTACCAGTTCCAGGTGATCCTGAAGCCATCGCCCGACAACATTCAGGAACTCTACCTGCAGTCGTTGGCCGAGATAGGCCTCAACAGCCGCCTGCACGACATTCGTTTCGTCGAGGACGACTGGGAAAGCCCGACGCTGGGCGCCTGGGGGCTGGGCTGGGAGTGCTGGTGCGACGGCATGGAAGTCAGCCAGTTCACCTATTTCCAGCAGGTCGCGGGCTTCGAGACCAAGCCGGTGCCCGGCGAAATTACCTATGGGCTCGAGCGCCTCGCTATGTATGTGCAGGGCGTCGAGAACGTTTACGACCTCAACTTCAATGGCCGTGAAGGTGAGGATAAGGTCACTTACGGCGACGTCTTCCTGCAGAACGAGCAGGAGTTCTCGAAGTACAATTTCGAGGCTGCCGACACCGAGATGCTGTTCCGGCATTTCAAGGACGCAGAGGACGAGTGCCGCGCCATCCTGAAGAAGGGCGCCGAAGGCAACCGCCAGACGATGGCCGTGCCGGCATACGAGCAGGTCGTGAAGGCCTCGCACAACTTCAACCTGCTCGATGCGCGCGGGGTGATTTCGGTGCAGGAGCGGCAGAGCTACATCCTGCGCATCCGCGAACTGGCTAAGCAGTGCGGCGAAGCCTGGCTGCAGACGGCAGGCGGCGGCGCGGAGTAGCGGGCGGTCAGGCGAAGCCCGCGAGCCTTGCCAACGTCGCGAAGGTAGCCATCGAGCCGGCAGTCAGGGCTACGGCCAGCATTGCCTGTGAGCGGCCATTCGCCAGCATCGTGGCGATCGCGGTGGCTGCGAGATAGGCTGGGCCAGCGAGGGCTGCCCACCAGCCCAACTGGCCGATGAGCGACACCAGCACACCGATGATACAGACGGCGGCGGAGAACAGTGCGGCTCGGCCGACCTGTTCGTCGGCGGAGGCATGCCGCAAGCCTTCGGCAGGCGCGGCCTCTGCGGCCAGCATTTCTTCGGACGCCATTCTTGGCTCCAGGCGGGTTCAATTCTCGACTCGCGGGGAGCAGATCGGCAGGCCATTCCGTCCCCCGGGATTGTTATAGCCAAGCGGTCCTAAACGCCTCGTTTCTTTTCACATCTCAGAATGAAGCAATCAGGCGGGAATGCTGCGCTTCTCGACGTAGTAGCCGTAGAGCGTCGTCAGGATGCTGACGCCGATGAGCAACTTCACCCAGCCGGTGGCGAGGGTCCACAGCAGAGCCAGGATGCCGCCGATCCCGGGCAGAAACGCCAGAAGGAAGGCTGGGATATCGATGATCACCGATGCCAGCGCCGAAACGATCGCCAGCACCAGGATCGTGCCGCTCTGTCCCCTGGTGGCCTGCCACGCTTCGCCGAAGGTAAGCGGTTTGCCGATCGCTCGCGCAGGAAGCACCAGTCCCAGCCGGTAGTCGATCACCAGCGCGATCGAGATGAAGATGACCGGCATGAGAAACGCGAAGACCGGCACAACAAGCAGGAACGGCGCCAGGATCATGCCCACAACGAGCGCCACTGCCAGCAGAATGAGGACGAGCAGCACCGCAGCGCCTGCATAAGCGAGGATCCGGCTCTGGTTGAACGGCGGCAATTGTCCCGCTGGCGTCTCGTCGAGCAGGATGTAGCGGTGCCAGGTAACAGCCAGCCACAGGTACACGACCAGCAGCAGCAGGCCGGTAATGATGCCGATCGGCGCGAAGGACAAGGCCGCGGCCGCTGTTTCGGCAGTCGCTGCGCCGGGCTGAGGTTGCGGGAATATCAGCCCGAGCACCAGAGCCGGCACGGCGTAGACCAGGTACAACAGGCCGGTGATCCGCAGCGCGTTGCGCCAGTCACCGAGCACCAGCCGCACCGAGTGCATGAATAGATTGACGCCCACTTCCCATCCTCCAAGCCGAGCTCAAGCCCCCCGGGAACGCTAGCCAAAGCACGAGAGTCGGGGAAGCTGCGCGGCGTACAAGGCTGTGCGTAGTGCGGCAGGGCTAGGTGCAGACAACGTCGAGCCCGTCATTGCCCGTGAAGCGGAAGGTCGTCGTGCCGGTGTCGTCGGTCGCAAACGCGCCTTTGAGGCCGAGCAGTGGCCCGCTGAGCACGTCGACATCGGTGCCGGCTGAAGCAATCTGTCCGCTCCCCGCCTTGCCATCCGCGCGTTCGAACGAGTAGTCGCCCGCCACCAGCAGGGTCAGCTCGCCGAAGGGCGCAGCGCCGCTGCTGCAGGCATAGACGCCGGGCGGCGGGAACTGCGCGAGGGCAGGGGTGGCAAGGACAACAAGGAGGAGGGCCGGGATCAGGCGCATGGCAAGCATGATCTGCCTCACGCTCCGTCAAGCCAAGTCACGGTCGCGAGACTAGACCGGCGGCGTGAAGCCATGGCGTTTGGCCGCCTTGAACGGGGCCATGCCCTCGTTGGCCAACTGATCGGCACGCTCGTTCATCTCGTCGCCGTTGTGGCCCTTCACCCAATGCCAGCTGATCTTGTGACGCTGTGTGGCGGCATCGAGCGATTGCCAGAGTTCGGCGTTCTTCACCGGCTTCTTGTCGGCGGTACGCCAGCCATTCTTCTTCCAGCCGTGAATCCATTTGGTCAGCCCGTCCTTGACGTAGTTGCTGTCCGTATGGAGTTCGATTTCGCACGGGCGGGTCAGCGCCGTGAGCGCCTCGATAGCAGCGGTC
>JAEYTN010000469.1 GCA_023433985.1 Pseudomonadota bacterium
ACCCTCACCACCTCCGACGTTATCGTCGCTACCGGCCGTGAGAGCCTCGGCGATGCGAGCAAGGTGGCGCACCTGACGCCCGAGTTCATCGCCCGGACGCAGGCGAAGATCATGTCGATGCTGGAGGATTGCGTGGAGCGCTCGCGGCTTTCGCCCGAGCCGCTGCCGGTGATCGTGGTGGGCGGCGGGTCGATCCTCGTCGACGGGCCGATCGGCGGGCTCGAGGTGATCAAGCCGAACCATTTCGCCGTGGCGAACGCGGTCGGCGCGGCCATTGCGCAGGTATCGGGGGAGGTGGACCGCGTCTATGCGCTGGCCGAGATCGGCCGCGAGCAGGCGCTGGACGATGCCAAGCAGCGGGCGACCGAGGCGGCGGTGGCGGCGGGGGCGCTGCGCTCGTCGATCGAGATCGTTGATGTCGAGGACGTGCCGCTGGCCTATCTCCCCGGCAACGCCACCCGCGTGCGGATCAAGGCCGTGGGTGAACTGCATGTCGGATAAGGGCTACGTCCTCAGGGAGGACGATCTCCACCCGCTCGCCATCGGTGCCGCACTGCTCGGCACCGGCGGCGGCGGCAATCCTTACGTCGGCATGCTGCGGGCGCGCGAGCTGATCCGCAAGGGCGCGGAAGTCCGCGTGCTGCCGCTTGACGCGCTGCCGGACGACGCCTGGGTGGGCGAGGTCGGCGGCATCGGTGCGCCCGTCGTAGGTGTCGAGAAGATCGAGGAAGGCGGCGAGTGCTACCGGGCCATGCGGGCGGTCGAGGAGACTGCCGGCGTGAAAATCTCGGCGACCATTTCGGCCGAGATCGGCGGCTCGAATGCGCTCGAACCGGTGATCGCGGCGGCCTATGCGGGGCTGCCGGTGATCGACGGCGACGGCATGGGCCGGGCGTTTCCCGAAGTGCAGATGACGACGTTCTTCATCTACGGCGCCAAGGCAGCACCGGCCGCCATCGCCGACGAGAAGGGCAATGTCGTGGTCTTCAAGGACGTGATCGACATGTTCTGGCTCGAGACCTTCGCCCGTGGCGTGTCGGTGAACATGGGTGCGGCGGCGGGGCTCGCCATCGCGCCGATGACGATGGAGTTCGTGCGGCGGACGGCGGTGCCGGGGACGGTGACGCAGGCGCTCTCGATCGGGCACACGGTGCTCGATGCGCGCAAGAAGCGGCAGAACGTGGTGGAGCGGGTAGTCGCCTCGACAGGCGGCACGCTCTTCTTCACCGGCAAGGTCACCGATGTGCGGCGCGAGCTGGTGGGCGGCTTTGCCCGCGGGCACGCCGTGCTTTCGGGCGTGGGCGACTGGGCCGGGTCGGAAGCGCGCATCGCCATCCAGAACGAAAACCTGGTGCTGTGGGTGGATGGGGTGCCGGTGATCATGGTGCCCGACCTGATCATCAACCTCGAACTCGATACCGGCGAGCCGATCACCACCGAAATCCTGCGCTATGGGCAGCGCATCGCCGTGATCGGCCTGCCCGTACACGACCTGATGAAGACCCCAGAGGCGCTCGACATCGTCGGCCCCAAGGCCTTCGGCTACCCCGAACTCACCTTCAACCCGCTGGCGGCCAAGCCCATCGCGGCCTGAAAGGAACCCAGATGAAATTCCTCCGCACCATCCATTCCGAGGACATGGAAGACATAGCGACCGGCGGCGCCATCATGGGCACCGGCGGCGGCGGCGACCCCTATGTGGGCAAGCTCATGGCGCAACAGGCGATCAAGCAGCACGGGCCGGTGAACCTGGTCGACATCGACGAGCTGCCGGACGATGCGCTGGTGGTGCCGGTTTGCATGATGGGCGCGCCGACGGTGATGACCGAGAAGCTGCCGCAGGGCGAGGAACTGATCAACGCGTTCCGGTCGCTGGAGCAGCTGCTCGGCCGCAAGATCGACGCGGTGCTCTGCGGCGAGGCAGGCGGGGTGAACTCGACGACGCCGTTCGTGGTCGCGGCGATGACCGGGCTGCCGCTGGTCGACGGCGACGGGATGGGCCGCGCCTATCCCGAGCTGCAGATGGTGACCTTCACCATGCACGGCGTTTCGGCGACGCCGATGGTGCTGTGCGATGACAAGGGCAATTCGCTGGTGCTCGACACGGTGAGCAACGCCTGGACGGAGCGGCTGGCGCGTGCGGCGACGGTGGAGATGGGCGGTTCGGCACTGCTCGCCTTCTACTCGATGACCGGCGCGGTGGCGAAGAAGGCGATCGTGCGCGGCACGCTCACCCTTTGCGCCGAGCTCGGCAAGACGCTGCGCGAGGCGAAGGCGAGCCATGTCGACCCGGTCAACGCCATCGTCGAGAAGCTGGGCGCCGAGGTGATCTTCCACGGCCGCATCAAGGATATCGAGCGGCGGACGGTGGGCGGCTTCGCACGCGGCAAGGCGCGGTTCGAGGGCGTGGAGGAATGGAAGGAGCACGAGCTGCGGCTCGACTTCCAGAACGAGTTCCTGATGGCGGAGCGCGACGGCGAAATCCTCGTCACCACGCCCGACCTGATCACGGTGCTCGACGCTGAATCGGGCATGCCGGTCACGGCGGACTCGCTGCGCTACGGCCTGCGCCTCAAGGC
>JAEYTN010000497.1 GCA_023433985.1 Pseudomonadota bacterium
GCCTTGAGGCAGATCTCTCGGTCGCCACGATCAGCGGCGAGTATGCTGCCTTCAGCACGCGTGACATCAGCTGGCTCGCGTCGGCGCGTGGTCGCGTCGGCTTCGCTATTGACAGCGTCCTGCTCTACGGCACGGCCGGCCTTGCCGTGGCGAACAGCACGGGCACCCTGCTCATCCTGAGCGACACGGCGACCCATATCGGCTGGACCGTTGGCGTCGGTGCGGAAGTCATGGTCAGCGACGACGTCTCGCTGAAGGCGGAGTACCGCTATTCCGACTACGGCGCCGAGGGCTACTACTTCGATTCCATCGACGCCGGCTTCAGCACTCACGCTGCCACGGTGGGCGTGAACTTCCACTTCTAAGCGGAAGACGTACGGCAATCATCTGGGCGGTCCCTCGGGACCGCCCTTTTGCTTTTTCAGACGGGTAACGACAGCGGGGCGGCGGCGACCCAGTAGTCCTTGTGGCGCTCGCGCAGGTCGTGGGCAGCCTGGTGCGCCCCGGACGCCGAGGCGAACAGCGCGAAGACGGTGCCGCCCGAACCTGACATTCGCGCCAAAATGCAACCGTCGAACTCGTTCAGCTCTTCAATCAAGGTGCCAATGGCCGGCACGAGCGAAATGGCAGGCGGCTCGAGGTCGTTGCGAGTTTCGGCGAGCCACAGGCCAAGTTCCGCCGGCCGGGTTAGTGGCTGCGGGAGGGCTGGCAGGGGCGGGTTCTGGCGCGACTGGAGGCGACGGAATACATCGGCCGTCACAACCGGCACGAGCGGATTGACCAGCACGATATGCGTCTTGGGGAAGGCGCGGAGGGGATGGAGGATTTCACCGACGCCCCGGACCTCGGTAGGTCGCGACAGAAGGCACGCCGGCACGTCGGCGCCCAGTGTCGATGCCAGCCTCGATAGCTCGGAAAAAGGGATATCGGCGTCCCCGAGACCGGCCATCAGCCGCAGCGCGGCCGCTGCATCGGCAGAACCGCCACCAAGCCCGGCGGCGACTGGCAGGTTCTTCACCAGCTCGAACGACAGACCCGTAGCCACGTGATCAGGCCAGCGGCCACGAAACGCAGCCACGGCGCGAGCGACGAGGTTCGAATCACCGGTACCGGCGGCCACCGCGAAGGGGCCGGTAACCTTCAGGCTGTCTGCCTGGGCCGGACGGGCCACCAACTCGTCGGCGACGCCGGCGAATACCACGAGGCTTTCGAGCTCATGGTAGCCGTCGACGCGGCGGCCGGTGACATGGAGGGCGAGGTTGACCTTGGCGGGGGCCGCCTCGGCGAAGGCCTCCTCCATATTATGGCGTCGGTGCCGGTTGGCCTTCGGCGACGGGACCGGGATCGGTCGCGGGAGCGGCGTCGAGCCCGTCCTTGAGCTTGGCTGCGAGGCGCTCCTTCAAGTTCCCTTCCTGGTCGACGGAAGCGGCGATGTTCCACTGGAAGCGCGCCTCGAGCTTGCGACCGGCGCGCCAATAAGCGTCGCCCAGGTGGTCGTTGATCTCGGGATCGGTCGAGCGCAACTGCACCGCCTGCTCGAGCTGCTTCACCGCCTCGTTGTAACGGCCCAGCCGATAATAGGCCCAGCCGAGACTATCGATGATGTAGCCATCGTTGGGGGCTGCGGCGACGGCCTTCTGGATCATCTCCAGCGCCGGCAGCAGGTTCACGCCCTGGTCGACCCAGCTATAGCCCAGATAGTTCAGCACCTGCGGCTGTTCGGGGTTGAGGCTCAATGCCTTCTTGAAGTCGGCTTCCGCCTTGTCCCACTGCTTGTTGCGCTCATGGGAGATGCCGCGCACGTAGTAGAAGCGCCAGTCCGCGGGGCTGTTCCCTCCCGAGACGGCGAGAGCCTTGGTGTAGGTGTCGGCTGCTTCGGCATAGCGCTTCGCGCTGCGCTGGAGGTCGCCCAGCACCGACAGCGCCTCGAGGTCCTGCGGGTTTGTGGTGACGATGTTGCCGAGCCGGCGCAGGGCTTCCTCCCGGTTGCCCAGCGCGTCGAGGTTCTCGGCAACACGGACCGTTGCCATGGGCTTGAGTGGGGAGCTGCCGGGCAGCTTGTCGTATAACGCGTTCGCGGCCTCGTGCTGGCCGGCGGCATCGAGCATCTGCGCGTAGACGAGGTCGATCACGTCGGCGCCCGGATCGAGATACATGCCGAGCTGCAGGAACACGGCTGCGATGTCGGCGCTCCCCTCGCGAGCCAGCGCCACGCCGATGGAGTGGAACAGCTCGGCGGCACCGGCCTGAACGTTCGCCGCGAACACGCCGGGGCGCTGCTTGAGGTCTATCTTCGCCTTCACTGCGTCGACCAGGGGATGACCCAGGCCCTGCGCCTCATAGGCGGCAATAACGGTCTCCGCTTCATCGAAGCGCCCGGCATTGCCAAGCATCCGGGAGTAGGCCTCGACGATACGAGCGACGTAGGGGTCGGCCTCATAAGCCCGCTTCGCCAACTGAATCGCGTCGGCGGAGCGGCCGGCGACATCGGCCATCAGAGCGCGGTGGAAGACCAAGAAATCCTCAAGGCCGCCACCGCCAATACCGTCGAGCGCCTTGTTGGCCTCATCGAGCTTGTCATCGGCCGAAAGCGCCCAGGCTCGCAGCACTCCGCCCGCGATGCCAGCATAGGTATCGCCACCAACGTTCTCAAGCGCCCGAACGGCAGCGGCATAGCGCCGATCCTTCAGCGCTTCGGTGCCGATTACCAGGGTGGCCAGATCGTTGGGCGAGCTTAGTTCGAGCAGGTGCCTGGCCACCCGTGCCGAATCGGGGATCTGCCCGTTTGCGGCATAGGCGATGAAGCTTCGCTCGATCAGGATCGGGTTGTCCCAATCGCCAGCCGCGGCGTCGGAGAAATACCGGGCGGCGTCTTCGGTGCGGAGGTCGGCCAGCGCTTCGCGGCCGGCGAGGAAATTTCCGGTGGTTGTCTGCCGGGCAACGTCGAACAGGTTGCCTTCGACCGAGATGGCCCCACCGGTGCAGAGCGCGAGGACGATGACAGCCGAGCTGATCAGGCGGGCGGGATGGGTCACAGGCTTACGAAACTCCGCGGTGGCGCAAGGCCAGACTTTGACGGGCCAAGATGGGCGTTTTTGGGACTGCGCCGCAAGGGGCGGGCACGATTGTGTGAGGCTCGCGACTACATGTCGGCGTAGTTGGGACCGGAACCGCCTTCGGGCGGTACCCAGGTGATGTTGCGGGCCGGATCCTTGATGTCGCAGGTCTTGCAGTGCACGCAGTTGGCGGCGTGGATGCGGAAGACCGGAACCCCGTTCTCCTCGGCCATCTCGTAGACACCGCCGGGGCAGTAGAGCGGCGCCGGCTCGCCATAGCGCGGGAGATTCTCGCGCACCGGCACATCGGGATCCGCGAGCTTCAGGTGCACTGGCTGGTCTTCGTCATGGCCCAGGTTGGCGAGGAAGACCGAGCTGCTGCGGTCGAAGGTGCGGATCCCGTCGGGCTTGTCGTAACGGCGCGCCGGTCTAGCGCCCGTGGGAAGCAGCGTGTCGGCGTCGGCATGCCGGTGCCCGAGCGTGCCGAAAAGCGATCGGCGGAACAGCGTTTCGCACCACATGTCGAAGCCGCCGAGCAGCACGCCGAGCACCGTGCCAGCGCGGCTCCAGAGCGGCTTGACGTTGCGCACCGGCTTCAGCTCGGCGCCTATTCCCGTGGCGAGCACGCGTTCGTTGAGGCGGTCGAGCGTGTCGTGCGCCCTGCCCTCTGTCAGCGCCTCGGCAACGGCCTCGGCCGTGGCCATGCCAGACCGAATGGCGCTGTGAATGCCCTTGAGCGCGGGCACGTTCATGAAGCCCGCCGCACAGCCGATCAGTGCCCCACCCGGGAACGCCAGGTTGGGCACTGACTGCAGGCCTCCCGAGGTCATAGCGCGAGCGCCGTAGCTCAATCGCGTCGCGCCTTCGAGCAGGCGGCTGATCGAGGGGTGGGCCTTGAAGCGCTGGAACTCGCCGAAGGGGGAGAGCGTCGGGTCCGAATAGCTCAGGTGGGTGACGAAGCCGAGGTAGAGCTTGCGATCCTGCGCGTGGTAGGCGAAGCCGCCGCCGGAGGTATCGTCATCGAGCGGGTAGCCGAGATAATGGTCGACGCGGCCGGGGTGATGGCGATCGGGTGCGAGCTCCCACACTTCCTTGATGCCGAGGCCATAAAGCTGCGGCTGGGCGACGAGGCCGAGTCCGGAGATCAGCCGTTTCGCCAGCGAGCCGCGGGCGCCTTCGCCGATCAGCGTGTACTTTGCGCGGAGCGCGATGCCGGCGGCATAGCTCGACTTGGGGTTGCCGTGCGCATCGACCCCGAGGTCACCGGTGATGATGCCCTGCACCTCGCCCGCCGCACCGGTTAGCACATCGACGGCGGCAGTCATCGGAAAGATATCGACGCCGAGGGTCTGCGCTTCCTCGCCGAGCCATTTCACCAGCTCGCCGAGCGAGATGATGACGGCACCGGACGTCTTCATCTGCGGCGGCAGGATGAAGTGCGGCAGGGCGAAGTCGCCGGTGCGAGACAGGACGTGGAAGGTGTCCTCCGTCACCGCCGGACCTACAGGGGCGCGGGACCGCCAGTCGGGGATCAGTTCGTCCATGCCGACCGGGTTCATCACCGCGCCAGAAAGGATGTGGCCTCCAAGTTCGGCCGACTTTTCCACCACCGTGACAGCCAGGTGCGGCGCCTGCTGCTTCAGCCGGATGGCCGCGGCGAGGCCGGCCGGACCTGCCCCGACGATGACCACATCGGTGTCGAGGATCTCGCGGGTTCCGGCTTCGGCCACTCTCGTCTGGTCCTCATGCGCTGGCGGGTGAAAGCGGGCTGTGACATAACAGACTCCATGTCCGAAGATCGACCGATAAATCACGCCGAACTGGCCGCGGCGCTTGACTGGTATCGCGCAGTCGGCGTGGACCTCGCAGTAGGGGAAGAACCGGTCGATCGCTTCGCTGCTTCGTCGACCGCACGGCGGACGGCAGCGGTGCCGGCACAAGCACAGGCGGGAACTCAGGCTCCCTCCCCGATCCGGCCGCCCACCATCGATGCGCCCCCCGCGGCACCTGCGGTGGCGACGTCGCTCGGCGCCGACCCGGCGGAGACCCGCGCTCTTGCTGCCGCGGCGCCGACGCTGGAGGCGCTCCGCGCGACGATGGATGCGTACGAGGGCTGCACGCTGAAAAGGCGCGCCACGCAGCTCTGCTTTGCCGACGGCAACCCCGAGGCCGAAATCATGCTGGTGGGCGAGGGGCCCGGCGAGCAAGAGGACCTGCAGGGCAAACCGTTCGTGGGCCGGGCCGGGCAACTGCTCGACCGGATGCTGGCCACTATCGGGCTCGATCGGACGAAGGTCTATATCGCGAATATGGTGCCCTGGCGGCCGCCCGGCAACCGGGACCCTTCGCCGGAGGAGCTGGCGCTCTGCACGCCGTTCCTTATCCGCCAGGTGGAGCTGGTGGCGCCCAGGTTGCTGGTGACGCTGGGGAACGTCCCGACGAAATCGCTGTTTCAGACGGCGAACGGCATCACGCGGATGCGGGGGCAGTGGAAGGAACTCGAGATCGGCAACCATCGGGTGCGCTCGCTGGCGACGCTGCACCCGGCCTATCTGCTGCGGACGCCGGCCAGCAAAGCGCTGGCGTGGCGCGACATGTTAAGCCTTAGGCAAGCAATCGAGGCGGAAAACACTTCGAAAGAATAGTGCGTGCTGCCTGAATTCCGTCCGCTTCGCTAGGCAGCAGCGAGACTGACGAATCCTTCGCGAAGAAAAGGCGCCATGTCCTCCGCACTGAAAATCTACGCCCTGTTCATCGGCTCGGCGCTGCTCATGTTCGGCGGCGGGTTGCAGGGCCTGCTGCTTTCGGTGCGCGGCGCGGAGGAGGGCTTTCCGCTTTATGCGCTGGGCCTGATCGGCACGGGCTGGTCGGTGGGTTTCGTTGCGGGCTCGATCACCGTGCCGATGCTGGTGAAACGGGTGGGGCATATCCGCGCCTTCTCGATCATGGCGGCGATCGGCACGATCACCATCCTGCTCAACCTGCTGTGGATCAACGATGTCGGCTGGATCGTGCTGCGGGCGTTCTCCGGCTTCTGCTTTGCGGGCGCGGCGATGATCGTGGAGAGCTGGCTCAATGAGGTGGCGGACAACCGCAGCCGCGGCACGATCTTTTCGGTCTACACGACGATAAACATGGCGGCTTCGACCATCGGCCAGCTGTCGATGTCGGTGACCGGAACGCTGGGCTATATCCCGTTCGTGGTTGGCGCGATCAGCTTCATCTGCGCGGTGCTGCCGACTGCTTTCACCTCCACCCCGCAGCCCCGACCGATCGCCTCGGCCAAGCTCGATGTGGTGCTGCTCTACAAGACCTCGCCGCTCGCAGTTATCGCGGCTTTTGCGTGCGGAATGGCCAACGGTACGTTCGGCACGCTGGCGCCAGTCTATGGCTACCAGCAGAAGCTGCCGGCGAGCGAGATCGCGCTGCTTTTCGCCGTGACCGCGATCCTGGGCGCCATCGCGCAGATCCCCGCGGGCCGGCTCTCGGACAAGATCGACCGGCGGCTCGTCATCGTGGCGCTGTCTGGCGGGGCGTGCGTGGTGGGGTTCCTGACGGTGCTGATCAACCCCAATATCGACGTGCTGTGGCTGATGTTCGGGCTGTTCGCGCTCTACGGACTTTGCGCCTACCCGCTCTACGCAATCGCCGTGGCTCATGCGAACGACTTCGCCAAGGAGGGGGAGTTCGGGCGTGTGGCGGGCGGCATGCTGCTGATCCTCGGCACGGGGCTGGCGATCGGACCGATTATCGGCAGCTGGGTGATGAACACCATCGCGCCCGTTGGGCTCTTCATCGTCACCGCCACGTTCCATGGCGCGCTGGCGGTAACGGCGTTCCTCCGCATGCGCATCCGGCCGGTGCGCGAGGGCGGACGCGTGCGCTTCCGAGTTATGAGCGCGGAAAAGCCGATCTCGCCGGGCACCGTGGCGCTCGATCCGCGTACGGACGAGACGCAGGAGGATCTGCCGCGGACGGCGCGGCCGGCTGCGGCAGCGCCGGTTGCCGCGGAAGCGGAGATCATCGTGCCCGATCCGGTGGAGCCGGTCGTGGTGGTCGAAACGACGGCCGAAGCTGCGCCCACGGTTGACGAGGAGCCGCCGGTGATCGATGGCGATGCGGGCGCGGGGCCCGACGAGCCGGCAGCAAGTCCCGAGGCCGACCCCAAACCGAAAGCCGAGAAGTGATGTTCAAGTCCGAGCTGGACCCCAAGAAATCGTTCGTGCCGCTCAAGATCGCGGTGCTTGCCGTCTCCGATACACGCACGCTCGAAACCGACACGGCCGGGGCGTTGCTCAAGTCGCTGATGGAAGGCGACGGTCATGTGTGTGCCGAGCGGGCGGTGGTGAAAGACGACATCCACCAGATCCGCGCCAAGGTGATGGGGTGGGTCGTCGACCCCGAGATCGATGCCGTGATCACCACCGGCGGCACCGGCTTTTCCGGCCGCGATGTAACGCGGAGGCGCTGGAGCCGCTGTTCCAGAAGCGGATGGA
>JAEYTN010000515.1 GCA_023433985.1 Pseudomonadota bacterium
ACGGAAAAGTCGGCGGCAGCGAGGGAGGCACCCGCCACCGCCACCAGCACCGATCCGGAAACCGGCTTGGTGATGGGTCTCAGGTACGGGTCGAACTCCGCCCCGTAACGCTTTGTCAGCTGGAACGAAACGCGCTCCCCGTCCGCGGTCCCGATCGCCTGGTCCAGCGCCGTCGGCGTCGCCGTGCCGTTCGACGAGAAGTCCAGCCCGTCCCGCCACAGGAACGAATGAAACCGCCCCCGCCGCTCCTCGAAGAAGGCGAGCACCGCCAGCATGTCCGCCCGCGACTTCACCCCGTACCCGGCATTGTACCGCCGCCGCGCATGCGCCCACCGGCTGTTCCGCTCCTCGCGGCCACTCGCCAGCGTCACGATGTCGGTGGCGCGTTCGGGTCCACCCCGCGCGCCGAGCGCGATGTCGAGCGGAAACCGAACTGCATGAAAGGCCATGTGTACCTCCTGAAAGGCCGCGCCTGGAGCCGCCCCCTCCACCGCCTACGGCGGTCCCCCTCCCCCGCTTCGCAGGGGAGGATCCGGGTCGGGGCACTGACGTCGTCACCTACAACCGGACACCGACGTCGACAGGGTCCTCCCCCGTGACAACGGGGGAGGGGGACCGCCGAAGGCGGTGGAGGGGGCGGCCACACCCGCCTACGCCCCCCGCGTCCCCCGCTTCACCGCCCTGAGCAGCATCGCCGACACTTCCGCCTCGCTCGCCGCAAAACTCCGTGCATCGGTCGCGGTCACGTTGAACGTCACGTTCACCGCCCCGCCGCCGCCCGCCACGCCGAGCCGCCCGTCCGATCCACGCGCCAGCGGCAGGATCGCCTCGGCCCCGGCCTCGCCGGCCAGCCCGAGGCCCTGCCCCAGCCCGAAATAGGTCGGCGCCGCCAGCACCCCGCCCTTGGCGAACGGTTTCACCGCCAGCGCCAGGTTGGTGGCCGCGAACAGCCCCTCCACCGCGCCGCTCACCAGCGCCCCCACCGGCTGCAGTGCTGCCTTGAGCGCAATGTCGGCAAAGCTCCGCGCCACCTCGCCCAGCACCGAGTTCAGCGATTTCCCGTCCAGTACCGCGCCGCGAAACGCCCGGCTCAGCGCCTTCCCCACTCCATCGGCCAGGTCGCCGATCCGCTCCAGCTCCACCGACACATCGGTGAGCCCCTCGAACATCTCAGCCATGCCGCACCTCGTCCGGAAACGCCGCCATCAGCCCGGCCAGCGCATCCCGCCCGGGCGCTCCGCTCCGGGCCCGCCCCGACACACCCTCGAACGCCGCCGCCAGTTCCCGCGGCGTCAGCCCCCAGAACTCCTTGCTGGAGAGCCGCAGCACCCCAAACCCCAGCCGCATCGCCTCGTCCCAAGGGAACGCGCTTCCTTCAAAAGCCCTCATGCCGCCTCCCCGAAGGTCGCGCGCAAAAGCCGCGCCGCGATTTCCGCCGCGCCGCGCAGCCCGCCCTCGATCGACATCCGCGCCAGGTCGTCATCGGTGATGGCGTTGCCGCCGCCGCGCAACCCCGCCCCGAGGATCGCCGTGAGGTCCCGAGCCGTCACCCGGCCGCCCGCGAACCGCTCCGATAACCCCACCAGGTCCCCGGCCCCGAGCCGCGCTTCCAGCTCCGCCAGCGCCCCCAGCGTCAGGCACAGCACCCGTTCCTCGCCCTCGAACACCGCCGAGATTTCACCCCTCTGTGCGTTCGCCATCTCAGGCCGCCGTAAACGTCAGCTGCCCGGCGCTCTCGAGCGCCAGCTCGAACGTCACCTCGCCGGCATGGTCGGCCGCAAACTCCAGCGCCACGATCTGGAACGGCCCCTCGACAGTGCCGAAATCCGGCAGGATCAGCTGCCAGTTCCGGATCGTCCCGGCAAAGAACAGCGAGCGGATCGTCGCGTCCGAACTCGCATCCTTGAAGATGCCGGAGCCCGCCACCGCCGCCCGCTTGATGCCGCCGCCCTGCAGCAGCTCACGCCACCGCCCGGCGCTCTCGGCATCCGTCACATCGATCGCCGCCGCGTTGAAGGCGAGGCTCCGCGTGCGTAGCCCCGCCACCGTCACGAAACTGCCCGACCCCGTCGCGTCGAGCTTCAACAACATGTCCTTGCCGCTCTGGGCCGCCATGAAATCCTCCTGAGATTGAAAGGTCGTCAGCCGCCGCGCAGCCCACGAGTCTCCTTCTCCCGCTTGCGGGGGAAGGTGCCCGGCAGGGAGCAACACCTCCAACCTGCCAGGCAGGTCCTGTCAGCTCGGCTCGCTGAAGAACCGCAGCGCCACCGCCGCCCGCGCCTGCCCGGTCTCGAGGTCGATCGCGGTGTCGGTTCGCTCATGCACCCGGTGCGTCAACCGCACCCCGGACGCCGTGAGCCCCTCGGCTACCGCAACCACCCGCTCGGCCAGCGCCAGCGCCGCCTTGCGGCTCGGATCCGCCGCCCAGCAATGCACCGCCACGCGATGCTCGAACCCCGGAGCGAGATCCCCGTCGCGCGGCAGCAGATCATGCCGCGCCAGCACGATGTACGGCGCCGCCACGCCCCGCACCGGCGCATCGAACACGCCGACCCCGGCAAGGCCCGCATCGGCCTTCAGCGCCGCCACGAGTGCCGATTGCAGCGCCACGATCGGATGGCTCATCCCACCATCCCCCGCTCCATGCACTGGCAACTGAGCCAGGCCCGCCGCCCGTCGGGGTCGCTCGTCCCCACCACCTCAAGCCACCGCCCCCGCCAGCCGAAGCGGTCTCCCACCGCCACGTCGGACCGGTAGCGCACCACCACCGAGTGACTCGCTTCCGCCGCCCGCCCGTCGCCGGCCATCGCGAGCCGCGCCGAGAGGCTCCGCACCCGCGCCCACACCGAGCTCACCGTCATGAACGCATGCGTCGTCCCACCCTCGAGCTCCGACGTATCCACCCGCCGCTGCAGCGACACCCGGTCGGTGAGCGACCCGAGGCCCACCGCCCTCACAGCCGCACCTGCCGGTAAGGCGAGATCATCTGCCCGAAGCCGGGCGGGATTACCGCGCCCGAACCCGCCACCAGCACGGCGTCGCGGTGCTCGAACCAGTGGGCCACCAGCGCCAGCACGCCGCGCTTCAGGTCCGACGGCACATCGATCGCCGCGCCGAACCCGGCGACATAGTCGATCTCGATGCCGAAGCGCTGGCGCAGCACCGGCATTCCGTCCACCGTGCGCGGCAGGATCAGCCGCGCCGGCGTCACCGCTGTCGGGGCCTCGAACTGCGCCAGCGGCACGAGGTGGTCGTCGCCATCCTCATCGAACGC
>JAEYTN010000629.1 GCA_023433985.1 Pseudomonadota bacterium
TACCACTGCTGCAAGGCGCTGGTGCCGGGGATGATCGAGCGGAACTACGGGCGGATCGCCAACATCGCCTCGATCGCCGGCAAGGAGGGCAACCCGAACGCCTCTGCCTATTCGGCCTCGAAGGCCGGGGTCATCGGCCTGACCAAGACCCTCGGCAAGGAGCTCGCCACCTATGACATCGCGGTCAACGCCATCACCCCGGCGGTGGCCAACACCCGCATCCTCGAAGGCCTGACCAAGGAATTCATCGAGTACATGCTGAGCCGCATTCCGCGCGGCCGCTTCCTCGAGGTGGAGGAGGCCGCCAACATGGTCAGCTGGCTGGTGAGCAAGGAGAACTCGTTCACCACCGCTTCGGTGTTCGACCTCTCTGGCGGCCGGGCCACCTACTAAGCACAACTGAGGACTATCATGGCGCACCAGCTCACCGACCGGCGGCAGGCCGGCAGGACCGCTCTGCAACTGCCACCGTTCGGGTTCGGCACCGCCCATCTGGGCGGCATGTACAACCGCGTTTCCGGCGAGACCGCGCATGCGGTGATGCAGGCGGCGTGGGACGGGGGGGTGCGCTTTTTCGACTCGGCGCCGTGGTACGGGCGGGGGCTCTGCGAGCACCGGGCGGGCGACTTCCTCATCGATTGCCCACGCGACGAGTTCATCGTCACCACCAAGGTCGGGCGCTACTTCAAGCGTCCGGCCGATCCGCGGACGTTCGACAAGACGCCGTGGGGCGGCGGGCTCGCGATGGAGGTGGTGTGGGACTACGGCTATGACGGGGTGATGCGCGCCTACGAGCAGAGCCTGCTGCGGCTGGGGCTCGATACGATCGACGCGCTGTTCATCCACGATCCGGAGGCGGCCGGGACGCCGGGCGGGCCGGTGCTCACCGACCTGACGGATGGCGGCGGGATGCGGGCGCTCCAGGAGCTCAAGAGCTCGGGGCAGATCAAGGCGATCGGCATGGGGATGAACGCGGCGGAGTCGCTGACGGACATCGCGCCCATGGTGCCGCTCGACTTCTGCATCGTGGCGATGCCCTACACGCTGCTCGAGCAGGGGACGCTGAACACGGGGATGCAGCGCTGCGTGGACGAGGGGATTTCGGTGGTGATCGGGGCGCCATACGCCTCGGGCATCCTCGCCACCGGGCCGGTCGAGGGCGCGCGCTACCGCTACGGGTTCGCGGACGAGACGATCCTCGACAAGACGCGGAAGATACAGGCGGTATGCGCGCGGCACGGGGTGTCGCTGCAGGCGGCGGCGCTGCAGTTTCCGCTGGCGCATCCGGCGGTGATCTCGGTGATCCCCGGCGGAGCGAAGCCGGAGGAGGTGACCTCGAACCTGGGCTACTTGGTGGAGGCGATCCCGGCCGATTTCTGGGCCGAGCTCAAGGCCGAGGGGCTGATCGTCCCCGACGCGCCGGTGCCGACGGCGTAATTTCGGAGCCTCACCGGCTCCGGAGTGGAGCGGCCGGCCGCGCGGCGTGGCCGGCCGCTTCTTGTTTACGACAGGCGGACGTAGTTGTCGGCGCGGTCGGCGTAGAGGCGGTGGAAGGCCTGGCCGACGGTGGCCGGCTCGATCGGGTTGGGGTTGTTGGCCGCCCAGGGTGTGCCCTTGATCTGGCCGGCGATCATCACTTCGCCGACATGGACGCCTTCGGGCTTCAACCGCTGGACGAGGAGCCCGACGAGCTTCTTCTTGGCCGCATTGGCGAGGGAGAGGCCGGCATTGCCGCTCTGCACGGCGTAGCCGTCGATGGTGGCATCAAGTTCGCCGAAGGCGCCGTTCGTGACGAGCACGGCGCCGTCGCCGGCCGCCTTGAGGTCGGGCAGGGCGGCGGAAACGGCGGCAAGCAGGCCGTTGACCGCGACGTCGAAGGCGCCATCGATGCCGGCGGGGGTCAGGATGTCGCCGTTGGGTCCGCCATAGGCGTTCCACTGCAGCACGGTGATGCTGCCGAAGCGATCGCGGGCGGCGGCGATGGCGCCCTTGATGGCTTCGGGATCGCCGGCATCGCCGACGAAGCCGGCAGCGGTGATGTTCTTTTTGGCGAGGTCGGCGACGCCCGCGTCGAGCCGCTCCTTGGTGCGGCCGATGAGTGCGACGTTGAAGCCCTGGGCGCCGAAGGTTTCAGCGACGCCGCTGGAGATACCCGGGCCGTAGCCCACGATGACGATGGTCTTGGACATTTTTGCCCCTGAGAAAGCCGAAATCCGCCGCCGGCCCCGGACGGAATATTGTTCAAGCTCAAGGGCATGCCGGTAGTGCCCCAGCATCTAGCTGGGGTGGACGCGCAAGGCGCGTAAGGAGGCACCCGCGGGTAACCGCGGGCTACCTTAGTCGTAGGGGTGTGCCTGTCTCAGCCGGCGAAGGCGACCGGGTGGGCGACGATCTCCTCGAGGACGTCGTCGATCTCACGCTGGGTGAGAGGGTCGAGCCGCATGGTCGGGCTGCGGACATGGGCGGTGCGGATGACGCCGCGGCGGACGAGCAGCTGCTTGTGCACGTGGTAGAAGATGTCGCCGCCCTGGCCGCTGACCCGGTTGACGCCGATGAAGGCGTCGTTGAACACCTGTCGCGCCGCCTTCTCGTCACCCCGGTTGTAGAGGTTCCACACGGCGACGAACTCCGCCGGCTGGCTGCAGAAGGGCATGGTGCCGCGCGCGCCGCGGCGCAGCTCCTCGATGAAGTATGCGCCACCGGCGCCGCCGAAGATGGTGAGGCGGCCGGAAACGGCCTTGGCCATGTCGCCGACCTTCTGGGTGACCGGCAGGGTCTCGACCTTGATGTACCTGACGTTCGGGCAGCTGTCGGCGAGGCGGAGCGCCAGGCCGGGCGAAATCGGGGCCTGCGGGATGTCCTGCAGGATCAGCGGGATCGACACGGCCTTGTCGATGGCGCTGTAGTAGTCGAAGATCTCGTCGGCGCCGACCGGGAAGAAGGTGGGCGGCATGATCATCAGGGCGTCGGCGCCGCCCTTTTCGGCGGCCACGGCATGCTGCACGGCGAGATGGGTGCCGGCGGCGCCGGTGTTGATGATCACCGGGACGCGCTTGTTGGTCTGCGAGACGACGATGCGGACGATTTCGGCGCGCTCGGCCTCGCTGAACTTGAACACCTCGGACCCGAGCGCGACGCCGAGGCCGTGGATGCCGGCGGCGATGTTGAAGTCGATCAGCGAGCGCAGGCTCGCCTCGTCGATGCGTCCGTCTTCGAAGAACGGGGTGACGAGAATGGGGACGACGCCCTCGATGACGGACGAATTCATGGGGCTAGCCTCTGGTTAGCGGTTCTCGAAGTTGAACATCTCCTGGACCGGGTACTGCACCGGGGAGAAGTCGGGATTGGTTTCCATGTAGGGCGCCATCATTTCCCACCAGCGCCAGGTGAGCTCGGGCGGCCTGGCGTCGGGGTCGGGCGCGGTATCGCGCTCCATGTAGGCGAAGAGGTCGAGGCCATGGAGGTAGATGGAGAAGGTGCGGACGCCGTCGCGCTTCATGTTCTCCAGCATCTCGGGCCAGATCTCGTCGTGCTTGCGCTTGTAGATGGCTTCGTTGCCGGGCTTCAGGCGCATGACCCAGGCGAGGCGGTGCGTCATGGGGTGTTCTCCTAGCCGACGGTCGAAAGCGACTTCGGGGCGGCGGTGCGTGCGGGTTCGAGCTGTCCCGGCCAGGGGCCGGAATAGCCGAGGCGGTGGCTGACGTGGCGGCAGGCGTCCTGCAGCATGGCGACGAGCGGCAGCACGTCGGGGCCGGGCTTCTTGACCGAAGGGCCGGTGATGCTGATGGCGCCCACCGAGTGGCCCATGCGATCGAGGATGGGGACGGCGACGCAGTAGACGCCGACCACCACTTCCTGGTCGTCGATGGAGTAGCCGCGCTCGCGGGTGAGGTTGATCTCCTCGCGCAGCCGGGCCGGGTCGCCGATCGTGTAGGGCGTGAGCAGATCCAGCGGGCCGGCGAAGACCTGCTCGCGCTCGGTCTCGTCCATGAAGGCGAGCATGGCCTTGCCGGCGCCGCCGGTGGTGATCGGCCCGCGCGAGCCGATGCGGTTGTCGAGCTGCATGCCCTCGTTGCCGCGCACCTTATCGATGCAGACGCCCTGCCGCCCATAGAGGGCGTTGAGGTTGACCGTCTCGTTGGTGGCCGCCGCAATGGTTTCGGCGAAGGGGCGGAAGAGGCGCGGCAGCTCGATGCGCTCGAGCTGCAGGCCGGTGATCTCGAGCAGGCGGTAGCTCAGTTCCCACTCGCCGGTGGGGGTGCGGTCGACGATGCCCTCCTCGGAAAGGTCGAGGAGGAGGCGGTGGACCGAACCGAGCGGCAGGCTCAGTTGCTGGGCGACCGCGCGCACCCCCAGCGGGCCCTTGCGGGCCAGCAGGTCCATCGCCTGAACGGATCGGGTGATGGCGGACATGCGCGGGCGCTCCTCGGCTAGTTACCAGTGGGTCTTCTTGGTGGTGGCGTTGGGCTCGATCAGGTTGTCGTCGATGTAGTCCCACTCGATCTCGTAGCCCATGCCCGGGCCCTTGGGCAGGTGCACGTAGCCGTCGGCATCGATCTTATCGACGATGTTCTTGAGGTACGGGTGCGGCTTGTCGTAGTCGACGCCGGGCGCAAGCAAGCCCTTTTCGTAGTACTCGGACGTGTCCTCGGGCGTGGCGCCGCAGACCTGCAGGTTGCCCCAGCCGGCCATGTGCATCTCGCAGCGGAGGCCATAGGCCTCGGCGACGATGGCAGTCTTGCGGGCGCCGGTGATGCCGCCGCGCACGACGTCGATGCGGCTCATGTCGCCCGCACCGCGGAGGATCCACTCGGCGCGGCTGAAGACGCCGCCGGCGACGATCTCGGGCGAAAGGATCGGGATCGAGAGTTCCTTGCTGAGCCGCACGTAGCTCTCGACCCGGTATTCCGGCATCGGGTGCTCGTACCAGTAGTAGTTGAGCTTTTCGAGCTCGCGGCCGACCTGGATGGCCTCCTCGAGGCTCATGTAGGTGCCCCAGGGATCGTACATCAGCGTGTAGTCGGGGCCGACGGCCTCGCGGACGAGGTGGATGGTCTCGATGTCGGCCTTGATGTTGGACGGGCGGCCCGGCGTCGGGGTGCCGGTCTCGGGGTTCCAGAAGTAGTGCGGGTGAATCTTGTAGGCGATGTAGCCTTCGGCTTTGCACTGCAGCGCATGCTCGGCATAGACGTGCGGCTTGCCGATATTGGGGTAGGTGGAGGCGTAGGCCTTCACCTTGTCGCGGGCGCCGCCCATCAGCTTGTAGACGGGAAGCTTCGCGTAGTTGCCGGCGAGGTCCCACAGCGCGTTATCGATGACCGAGGCAACGTTTTCCTGGACATTGGCAACCCATAGCCACTTCCAGATCATCTCGCGATCCATCGGGTCCTGGCCGACCAGCAGATCCTTGATGCGCCAGAGGATCTGCTGCTGGTCGACGACGTTCAGGCCCTCGGCATCGCCGTGCGAGCCGCCGCCGAAATAGTGGCCTTCGACGCCTTCGTCGGTGTGGATGGTCAGCACCGTCTGCATCAACGGGGTGTCGGGCATCGGGCGGGCATAGCCCACGTCGAAGCGGTCGGCATAGGTCTTGAACGTCTTGATGGTGATGTCCGAGATTTTCACGGCACGGGTCCCTTGTAGTGTGAGGCTTATTCGTAGGCGTCGCCGCCGCGCAGGCGGTCGAGCAGCACGGCGGCGAGGAGCAGCAGGCCGACGATGATGTTGACGTAGTAGGGGCTGATCGCCTGCAGATCGAGGATGTTGGAGACGCCCGCCACGGCCAGCAGGCCGAGGGCGCCGCCGACCGGGTTGCCGACGCCGCCGCGCAGGATCGAGTAGCCGCCGATCATCAGCGCCGCATAGACCTGGAACTCGAGGCCGAGGCCGGTGGCGCGGGCGGCGGAGCCGAGCTGGCCGGCATAGACGATACCGCCGAGGCCGGCGCCGAAGGCCGAAAGCAGCAGGGCGGCGGCGCGGACTTTCTTCACCGAGATGCCGGCGCGGGCGGCCGCCTTGTCGTCGCCGCCGACGGCCTGCACGTGGCGGCCGAGGCGCGTCCTGGTGACGATGACAGCGGCGAGCAGGGTGAGGGCGATGGCGATGAGGAAGAAGAGCGGCAGGCCGAAGACGGAGAAGGTGACGAGGTTGAACAGGTCGATGTTGAAGGCGAAGATCGAGCCCTGCGAGCCGAGCAGCACCCACGAGATGCCGCGCAGCGCCACCAGCATGCCGAGCGTCGCGGCGATGGGTTCGGCGCCGAAGCCGACGATGGCGGCGGCGTTGATGGCGCCGAAGAGGAGGCAGAAGGCCAGCGTCACCGCGGCGGCCGACCAGGGGTCCCAGCCGAGCGACAGCAGCAGGGCGAAGAGGGCGGAGGAAAAGCCCACCATCGAACCGATGGAAAGATCGACGACGCCCGAGAGCAGCGCGAAGCCGGCGAAGGCTCCCACGATCAGCGGCACGACGAGGAAGGTGCCCATGATCGAGATGTTACCGAAGCTGAGGAACTTCGGGCCGGCCCAGAACAGGCCGACGGCCAGCACCAGGATGAAGGTGATGCCGATCGACGCGACCGAGCCGGTGAGGAACTCGCGCACCGGATGGTGCGGGACGATGTAGGCGCCGTTGTCGGTGGTGGTATCGCTCATGGTATCGCTCATGGCGTCCTCCGGAGCGCGCGGTAGCCGTCGATGGAGACGGCAATGACGAGGATCAGGCCCTGGAAGATCGACTGGGTGTCGGAGCTCAGCCCGAAGAACACCAGCGAAGTGGGGATGGTGGACAGGAAGCCGACCGAAAGCAGCAGCATCCAGAAATTGCCGCGGCCGCCCGAAAGCGAGATGCCGGCGAGGATCACGGCGGCGATTATGTTGAGCGGCATGGCGCTGCCGGAGCTCGGGTTGAACGGCCCGGCCGTGCCGGCGAAGAGCACCGCGGCGAAGCCGACGAAGCCGCCCGCAACGATGA
>JAEYTN010000632.1 GCA_023433985.1 Pseudomonadota bacterium
AGCTGTCCCTGACCGGACCCGTGGGTTCGGAAACACGGCGCCCACCTACGTTGTAGGTTCCCGGGATCGAGTATCCCACGGCCAGGGCGGCACCTACTCTTCCCCTTTACCAGCATTCCCACCACGCGGCGGCCTGTGCCGTCCGCGAAAGAAGTGCTTGGTTGCCCTTGGCGGCGCGGCCTATAGATGAACGGAGCTGAAGAGGGACCAGTATTGGGCGACGCCGGAATCGAACAAGCCAAGGCAGCGATGCGGACCAGGGCGCATGCGATGCGCGACGCGATGTGGCCGGATCGCCGCGCCGAAGCCTCGAAGGCTGCCGCCGCGCACTTTTTCGATGGCGTGTCGCTCAAGTCCGGCCAGATCGTCGCCGCCTATTGGCCGATCCGCGACGAGCTTGACGTCAAACCCGTGCTCACCAAGCTCATGGATGACGGCCAGCCGGTCTGTCTGCCCGTGGTGGTGGGCGATGGGCTGCCGCTCGAACTGCTGCTCTGGCAGCGGGGCAGGGCGCTCTATCCCTCCGGCTTCGGTACGCTGGCGCCGGATGAACTGGCGCCCATCGTCGAGCCCGACGTGATCCTGATGCCGCTCCTCGGCTACGACAAGCATGGCACCCGGCTGGGCTATGGCGGCGGCTATTACGATCGCACGCTGAGCCGCATCAGCAAGAAGCCCCATCTCGTCGGCTTTGACTTCGCCCTCCAGGAGTTCTAACACATTCCCCGCGACAGCCACGATATCCCGCTCGATGCGATTGTGACCGAAAACGGCGTCACCCGGTTCGGGACGGCCCCATGAGATTTCTGTTCCTGGGCGATGTGGTGGGCCGGTCCGGCCGTGATGCCGTCAGAGAGCGGCTGCCGGGCATCATCGAAAAGCATGGCTTCGATTTCGTCGTCATCAATGGCGATAATGCCAGCCATGGCCGCGGCCTCACCGAGGGCCATTTCAACGACCTGCGCGCGGCTGGCGCCGATGTGGTGACGCTGGGCGATCACGCCTTCGACCAGCGCGACACGCTCTCCTATATCGCGCGCGAGCCGACGCTGATCCGGCCGATCAATATGACCGAGGGCACGCCGGGCCGCGGCGCCAACCTCATCGAGAGCCGCAATGGTCATCGCGTGCTGGTCATCAATGCGCTGGGCCGGGTGTTCATGGATCCGATCGACGACCCGTTCCGGGCGGTGGAAGCCGCCATCGCGGCCTGTCCGCTCGGCGAGCAGGCCGATGCGGTGATCGTCGATTTCCACACCGAGGCCACGTCCGAAATCCAGGGCATGGGCTTCTTCCTCGATGGGCGGGCGACGCTCGTGGTGGGCACGCATACGCACATCCCCACTTCGGACCACCGCATCCTCAAGGGGGGCACGGCGCTGATGGCCGATGCGGGCATGTGCGGCGACTACGACTCGGTGATCGGCGTCGATGTCGACGAGCCGCTCAACCGGTTCCTTACCGGCATCTCGTCGGGCCGCTTCACCCCGGCCGAAGGGGAAGCGACCCTGAGCGGCATCGCCATCGAGACCGATCCGAAGACCGGCCTCGTCACCTACCTGTCGCCCCTGAGGGTGGGTGGGTCGCTGGCGCAGGTCGAGCCGGAATTCTGAGGCGTTCGCGCCACCTTCACAATTCTGGCTCCCGCCCGTATAAGGCGCGCCATACTCCGTTTTCAGTCGAATGAGGGGATCGAATGGCCGGCCATTCGCATGCCAAGAACATCATGCACCGCAAGGGCAAGTCCGATGCGGCGCGCTCCAAGGTGTTTTCGAAACTCGCCCGTGAAATCACCGTTGCCGCAAAGCTCGGCATGCCCGATCCGGCGTTCAATGCCCGCCTGCGCCTTGCCGTGCAGAACGCCCGTGCGCAGTCCATGCCGCGCGACAACATCGAGCGCGCCATCAAGAAGGCCGCCGGCAGCGATGGCGAGAACTACGACGAGATCCGCTACGAAGGCTACGGTCCGGGCGGCGTCGCCATCATCGTCGAGGCGCTGACCGACAACCGCAACCGCACCGCCGCCAACGTGCGCTCGACCTTCTCGAAGAACGGCGGCGCACTGGGGGAAACCAACTCCGTCGGCTTCATGTTCGACCGCGTCGGCGAAATCTTCTATCCGGCCAGCGCCGGCGATGAGGACAAGGTGATGGAAGCCGCGATCGAGGCGGGCGCCGACGATGTCGAGAGCGACGAGGAAGGCCACTGGATCTACACCTCGTTCGAGACGCTGAACGACGTGTCGGCGGCGCTCGAAAAGGTGTTGGGCGAGGCCGAGAGCGCCAAGTTCGTGTTCAAGCCGCAGAACGAAGTGCCGGTCGACGCCGAAAAGGGTGCGACGCTGCTCAAGCTGATCAGCATTCTCGAGGAAGACGACGACGTGCAGAACGTCTACGCCAATTTCGACATCTCCGACGAGGACATGGCCAAGATCGACGCCGCCTGATCAGGCGACGGCCGCGGGCACCGAGCCATAGTGCACGATGGGCGAAACCGCGACGCGGTTTCGCCCATTTTGCTTGGCGGCATAGAGCTGCTGGTCGGCCACCCGCAGCAGGTCGGACAACGGCAAGGCCTGCTCGAACACCGCGCCGCCGATCGAAACTGTCAACCGATGCGGGCTGCCATGGGGCGCAAACGCGGTGACGCTGACAGCGTGGCGGATGCGCTCGCCGATGGCCTCGGCAGTGAACCGGTCCGCGCCGGGCAAAAACACCGCGAACTCCTCGCCACCAATCCGCCCCAGCAGGTCGGACTGGCGAAGCACGCTGCGCATGGCACGGGTCAGCAGGCGCAGCGCCTCGTCGCCCTGGTCGTGGCCAAAGCTGTCGTTGATGGCCTTGAAGTTGTCGGCGTCGAGGATCATCAGTGCGCCGCGAGTGCCGCCTTCCGGCTCGCCGGCGGTCAGCCGGCGCTCCACCAGGGCCGTGAACGCGGCGCGGTTGAGGATGCCGGTCAACTGGTCGGTCGAGGCGAACACCGCCAGCCGGTCATGCGCGAGGGCCAGTTCCCGCAGCTTGCTCATGAAGAAGAAGATCAGCGGCGCCGCGAGGGAAGTCGGCAGCAGCAAGTCGACGAGGATCGCGCGCAGCAGCCGGTCCGGGGTCATGGAGGCGAAGTTGAAGCTGTCGACGAACAGCGCGGCCACCACGCAGAGCAGGGTGACGACCACCGTGACCAGGTAAATCCGGCCCTTGCCGAGCGGCGAAAGGTCCAACGAACTCGCCTCGCGAAGTAATCGACCTTCGCGAGGGTAGGGGCGCACGCTTGCGATCCCCTCTAGCTAATCGTTTGGAATTTAATCACTAGGCCGTGGCCGCGTTCGGCAACTCGCCGGCATCTTCCATGAGCACGCGGTTGCGGCCCCCGCGCTTCGCCTCGTAGAGGCGCCTGTCGGCGACGCGGAACAGGTCCGCAAAGCCGGTCGCCCCGTCGAGGGTGGCGCCCCCGATCGAGACCGACAGCCGTTGCGCGCCGCCGTCCGAACGCACGAACAGGCTGTTGATGGCCTTGCGGATGCGCTCGCCGACATTCCGCGCCACGATATCGTTGGCGCCGCGCATGAACACGCCGAACTCCTCGCCGCCCAGCCGCCCGACCAGGTCGCCTTCGCGCACATTGGCGCGGATCGCCTGGGCGATCAGTTGCAGCACCTCGTCGCCGCGATGGTGGCCGAAGCGGTCGTTGATGGTCTTGAAGTAGTCGGCATCGATCACGAGCAACGCGTGCCCGGGCGCGTCGAGATCGCCCAGCGCCTGGTCCACGCGGTTGGTGAAGGCGCGGCGGTTGAGGCAATCAGTGAGCCAGTCCGTCGCGGCGAGCGCCTCGAGCTTGCGGTTCGCTTCGGCAAGCTGCACCGAGCGCAGCTGCATGTAGAACATCACCGGTCCGCCCAGAATGACCGGCAGAGCCAGCGAAGCGACGGCACCGGCGAAGTTGAGCCCCTGGCTCAGCACCAGCATGATGGCCTGCGCAACGCCGAGGGAAGCGAGCGACGAAACCCCGATGACGATGGCGGTCCGCTTCCAGACCGTCACCCAGCCGCTGCGCGGCAACTTCCTGTCGATCATCCCACGCGTCCCCTGAGATGGGGCGATCAGTATCGGCCAATGCTTGCATACCGATTAACTACCAGTTCCATATATGGGACAGTTTGCATCTTTGGTCGTGTTTCCGTTTCGTTCACAAGGCGCTTGGTAGCGTGCCGGTCCTCGCGTAAAGCTCGGACATGGCAGCAATGGTACGAATCATCGGCATCGACCCCGGCCTCAGGCGCTGCGGCTGGGGCGTCATCGAGAGCGAGGGGCACCGGCTGGCCTATGTCGCCTGCGGCACGCTCACGCCCCCGGTCGACCTGCCCCTCGCCGAGCGGCTGGTGCTGATCCATTCGGGCCTCAACGAGCTCATCGACCGCTTCCGGCCCGACGAGGCGGCGGTCGAGGAAACCTTCGTCTCCGCCGGCGCCCGCTCCGCCCTGCAACTGGGCCAGGCGCGCGGCGTGGCGCTGATGACCCCGGCGCTCAAGGGGCTCGCGGTCGGCGAGTATGCGGCCAACCTCATCAAGAAGTCGGTGGTCGGTTCCGGCCACGCCGAAAAGACGCAGATCCAGATGATGGTGAAGGTCCTGCTGCCCGCTGCCGATTTCAAGGGCGCCGACGCGGCCGATGCGCTCGCCATCGCCATCTGCCACGCGCATCACCGTACCATCCGCCAGATCCGGGCCATCGCATGATCGGCAAGCTGAAGGGCCTCGTCGACGGTTTCGGCGACGATTTCGTCCATATCGACGTCAACGGCGTCGTCTACGAGGTGTTCTGCTCGGGCAAGACGCTGAGCGCCCTCCCGCAGGTCGGCCACGCTGCGATCGTCCACGTCGAGACGATCGTGCGCGAGGACATGATCCGCCTCTACGGCTTCTTCACCGAGGCCGAGAAGGCCTGGTTCAACGTGCTGATGACGGTGCAGGGCGTGGGCAGCCGCGTCGCCTTGTCGATCCTTTCCACCCTCAGCCCGTCGGAGTTGTCGAGTGCCATCGCGCTCCAGGACAAGGCGATGATCGGCCGCGCCAACGGGGTCGGTCCGAAGCTGGCCGTTCGCCTCGTCACCGAACTAAAGGGCAAGGCCCCTGTCGGCGGTACCGTCGATGCCGGCACCCTGGGCCTCCAAGCCGCATTGGGCGAGGGCGTCGCCTCGGGCAACGTTGCCGACGCCGTCTCGGCGCTCACCAACCTCGGCTACTCCAGCGCCCAGGCCTCCGCCGCCGTCGCCCGTGTCATCGGCAAGGAGGGCGAGGGCCTCGCGACCGATAAGCTGATCCGGCTGGGGCTCAGGGAGCTGAGCAGCTAGCCTTGTTTTCTGTTCCTTACTGTTTTTTGAGGGTAAGGAGGGAGCCGATGTCGACGACCACGATGACCAGCAAGGGGCAGATGACGTTGCCCAAGGACGTTCGCGATGATCTTGGCCTCAAGCCAGGAGACAAGCTCGACATTGTAAAGCGCGGCGGCAACTATGTACTGCTGCCTCGCAACTTCCCGGTTGCGGCGCTGGCAGGTATCCTTGGAAAGTCCCCATCGGGCCCGATGACCCTGGATGAGGAAGATGCCGCATTGGGCCGCGCGCTGGCCGACGACGACGAGCGTATCCGTGCTGGGCGTTGATACGGACGTCCTCGTTCGGTTCTTTGCCGATGACGACGACGTGCAATCCGCCCAGGCCAAGCGGTTCTTCACGGGCAACCAACCAATCTACGTGAGCATGCTGGTGCTGGCCGAGACATTCAATGTGCTGACCACGGTTCGCAAGTTCCCCGCCAGCGCGGTTCCCGACAGCTTTCGGCTCCTGCTTCGGAGCCCGGGCTTCGAACTCGAAAATCCGTCGATGGTCGCGGCGGCCGTCGACAGCACCACGGCAACGTTCGATCATCGGGCGGCCCGTCTCGAGAGCATGCAGCGCGTTGAGAGTTTCCTGTGACTGACCTCACCTCCGCCACCGCCGGCCGTGACGATACGCTCGACGTCTCGCTCCGCCCGTCAGGCTTTTCCGAGTTCATCGGGCAGGCCGAGGCGCGGGCCAATCTCGAGGTGTTCATCGCCGCGGCCAAGCAACGGAAGGCGGCGCTCGACCATGTGCTGTTCGTTGGCCCGCCCGGCCTCGGCAAGACCACGCTGGCGCAGATCGTGGCGCGCGAGCTCGGCGTCGGCTTCCGCGCCACCTCCGGCCCCGTGATCGCGAAGGCGGGCGACCTCGCGGCGCTCCTCACCAATCTCGAGGATCGCGACGTGCTCTTCATCGACGAGATCCACCGGCTCAACCCGGCGGTCGAGGAAATCCTCTATCCGGCGATGGAGGACTACCAGCTCGACCTGATCATCGGCGAAGGCCCGGCCGCCCGTTCGGTCCGCATCGATCTTGCCAAGTTCACCCTGGTCGGCGCCACCACCCGCGCCGGCCTCCTCACCACCCCGCTGCGCGACCGCTTCGGCATCCCGATCCGGCTCAACTTCTACACGCCGGAAGAACTGGTGAAGATCGTCGAGCGCGGCGCCCGCCTGATGGGCACGCCGATGGCCTCCGATGGCGCGCTGGAAGTTGCCCGTCGCTCCCGCGGCACCCCCCGCATCGCCGGCCGCCTGCTGCGCCGGGTGGCGGATTTCGCGCTCTACGAAGGCGCGACCACCATCGACCGCAAGCTCGCCGACAAGGCGCTGCTCCGCCTCGATGTCGATGCTCGCGGCCTCGACATGCTCGATCGCCGCTACCTCAAGACCATCGCCGAGTTCTATGGCGGCGGGCCCGTCGGCATCGAAACCATCGCCGCCGCGCTGTCGGAACCGCGCGACGCCATCGAGGAGATCGTCGAGCCCTACCTTATCCAGCAGGGCTTCATCCAGCGCACGCCACGCGGCCGCATGCTCACCGGCCTCGCCTTCCAGCACCTGGGCATGAACGTGCCGCAAGGCTTCGTCGGCCAGCAGGCGAGCCTGTTCGAGGAGCCGGACGAGGAGTGACCGTCCACCGCATCACCGTCCGCGTCTACAACGAGGACACCGATTTTTCGGGCAACGTCTACCATGCGGCCTACCTCCACTTCTTCGAGCGGGGCCGAACCGAGATGCTGCGTGACATGGGCGTGCATCACTCCGAACTGATCCGCGACGGCATCGCCTTCGCGGTGCGCCGGATGAGCATCGATTTCGTCGCTGCCGCGCATATCGACGACGAGCTCGAGGTCGTCACCGAGGTCGCGTCCGCCACGGCGGCGCGGCTCAACCTCATCCAGTCGATCCGTCGTGGCGGCGCCGAGATCACCCGCGCCGAGGTGCAGGTGGTGGCGATCCGGACCACCGGTGGCGTGGCGCGCATGCCCAAGGCTTTGCTCGCGCTGATCGTCAAAGGTTGATCGGCTTGCCGGCCGGTGTGACCGGTTTGTTAACGCTTCGTTGACCACAACTAAGGCAGTGCAGTCGGAGCACTGCCAAAGGTCCGGAAATCCGGGCTTTTCTCTTAAATTTGACAAATTTGGTCCGCATCGACCGACACTCGAGTCCGGTCGTCGGGGCCGGACTGAGAAGGACCCTTGCATGGAAGCCATGGACGCCGTCGGCACGGTCGCCCCGCATGCCGATCTATCGATCTGGGCGCTGTTCTGGCAGGCCGACCTCGTCGTCAAGACCGTGATGATCGGCCTGCTCGCCGCCTCGGTGTGGTGCTGGGCCATCATCGTAGACAAATCCATGCTCTATGGCCGGGTGAAGCGCGAGATGAACCGCTTCGAGCGGATCTTCTGGTCCGGCCAGTCGCTCGAGGAGCTCTACCAGCAGATGAGCGAGCGGCCGTCGCCCGGCCTCGGCGCCATCTTCGTCGCCGCCATGAAGGAGTGGAAGCGCAGCCACGAGCAGAACGCTTCCTCGTTCATCGGCGTGCAGGGCCGGCTCGACAAGGTGCTGGATGTCGCCATCGCGCGTGAGAGCGAAACGCTCGAGAAGCGCCTCGGCTTCCTCGCCACGGTGGGCTCCGCCTCGCCCTTCATTGGCCTTTTTGGCACGGTATGGGGCATCATGAATGCGTTCACGGCCATCTCGGCCGCGTCGAGCACCAACCTTTCGGTTGTCGCCGGGCCGATCGCCGAAGCGCTGTTCGCCACCGCGCTGGGCCTGCTCGCGGCCATTCCGGCGGTGATCGCCTACAACAAGCTCTCGGGGGATGCCAACAAGATGATCGGCCGGCTGGAAGGCTTCGCCGACGAGTTCTCGACCATCCTTTCCCGCCAGCTCGAAGCCCGGAGCGCCCGCTAATGGCAATGTCGGTAGCAGGCGGCGGGGCAGGGGGGCGGCGTGGCCGGCGCGGCCGGCGTGGCGGCGGCGCCAAGCCGATGAGCGAAATCAACGTCACGCCGATGGTCGACGTCATGCTGGTGCTGCTGATCATCTTCATGGTGGCCGCGCCGCTGATGACCGTCGGCGTGCCCATCGACCTGCCGCAGACCGCGGCCAGGCCCATGAACACCGACCAGAAGCCGGTCATCGTCTCGGTCACCAACGAGGGCGCCATCTTCCTGGGCGAAGAGCCGGTGCAGCTGGGCGACCTGCCGCAGCTGCTCGCCCAGCAGGGCGTCGATCCGGCGGAGACGCGCGTCAACGTGCGCGGCGATCTGGCGGCCAATTACGGTTCAGTCATGCAGGTGATGGGGGCGCTTTCCGGCGCCGGTTACTCCAAGATCGGCCTCATCACCGAACAGGCGCAGCAGGCGCCGGCTCCGTAAGCTGATGCGCACCGGGCTCACCGTATCGACAGCCATCCACGCCGGGGTGATCGCGCTTGCGATCCTCGGGCTCGGGATCGGCTCGCCGATCGAGGCAACGCCGGTGGAGTCGATCGCGGTCGACCTGGTGCCGATTTCCGATTTCTCCAACATCCGCATGGGGTCGCTCGACGGCGCGGTGGTCGAGACCGAGACCCCGTCCGCGGTCGATACCGAGAAGCCGCCGGAACTGGCGCAGCCCACCGGCAACACCGAGGAAGATCAGCCGACGCCGGAGGATACGCCCGAGCCGACGCCGGCGCCCACCGTGCAGACCGCTCCCGCTCCCGAGGCCGCCGAGCCGGACCCGGCGCCCGAGCCGGTGGAGGAGGCCGCTCCCGTCCCGGTGGAGCGCCCCGCCGCGGCGCAGCCCGAGCCCCAGCCCGAACCCGAGCCGGAGCCTGTGGCTGAGCCCGAGCCGGCCGTCGTCGAACCGCCGCCGCTCGCCACGCCCACCGAAACGCCCGACCCGGCCGAGGCTGCGCCCAAGCCCATCGTGAAGACGGCGGCGCTTTCCGAAAAGCGTGCGCAGTTCAAGCAGCAGCAGGAGCAGGCCAAGGCCAAGGCGGCCGAGGATGCCAAGAAAGCCGCCGAGGCCAAGAAGGCCGAGGAAGAAAAGAAGAAGGCCGACGCAAAAAAGGCAGCCGAGCAGAAGAAGGCCGACGAGCAGAAGCGCATCGAGCAGGCCAAGGCCGAAGAGGCCAAGAAGGTGGTGGACGACCTCGCCAACATCATCAACATGGAAGAGTCGCGCGGCGCCACCACCGGCGACGGCGGCCAGAAGACGCTCGGCAAGCAGGACGGCCGCTCCGCCACCCTCAGCCAGTCGCAGATCGACGGCCTCGTGGCGCAGATCCGCAACTGCATCGCGGTCCCGCCGGGTGCCGCCGAGGCCGGGTCCGAGGCACAGCTACTCTTCACCGTGTCCGGCGACGGCACGCTGGTCGCGCAGCCGCAGATCGTCAGCCAGACCGGTGACGAAGTCGCGGGCGCCTATGCCCGCGCCGTCACCCGCGCGGTGATGCGCTGCGGCCCCTACGCCGTTGTCGCCGGCCAGGACGTCAAAGCCACTTTCCGGGCGAGGGATTTCTGACCCATGCCCGCCACCCGATACATGGAGACATGACATGACCCTGTTCACGCGGCGCAACGCGCTCAAGCTCGGGCTCGCCGGCGGTGCGCTGGCGCTTGCCACTCCGTCGCAGGCGCTGGTCGAGATTGTCGTCACCGGCGGCAATTTCACGCCGCTGCCGATCGCCATTCCCAATTTCGCCTCGTCCGATCCGGCCTTCGGCGCCGAGATCGCGCAGATCGTGCGCGACAACCTGAAGCGCTCCGGCCTGTTCGTGCCGCTCGATCCGGCGAGCTTCCCGGTTCGCGTCGGCGACGTGCAGAACGAGCCGGATTTCGCCGCCTGGCGGGCCGCCACGGTCGATGCGCTGGTCATGGGCTCGGTGGAGCGGGGCGGCCAGGTGAGCTCGCAGGTGCGCGTGTGGGACACGCAGGCGGCCCAGCAGGTGGTCGGCAAGTCCTACCAGACCGATCCGCAGAACTACCGGCGCATCGCCCATATCGTCTCGGATGCGATCTACGCCTCGCTGTCGGGCGGCACCGGCTATTTCGACACGCGCGTGCTGTTCGTCTCCGAGAGCGGCCCCAAGGCCAACCGCGTCAAGAAGCTCGCGATCATGGATCAGGACGGCGCCAACGTGCAGTACCTGAGCTCGGGCAAGTCGCTGGTGCTGACGCCGCGCATCTCGCCCGCCGGCGACAGCCTCGTGTTCACCTCCTATGAGGACGGCAATCCGCAGGTCTACTATGCCGGTCTCGGCGGCTCGGCCAAGAAGCTGATCAACGGCGCGCCGATGTCTTTCGCCCCGCGCTTCGCGCCCAATGGCGGCACCGTGGTGTTCTCGGTGTCGAACGGCGGCACCACCAACATCTACTCGTCCACCCTCAGCGGCCAGCCGACGCAACTGACCAGCGGCGCGGCCATCGACACCTCGCCGAGTTTTTCGCCCGATGGCGGCCAGATCGTCTTCGAAAGCGATCGCGGCGGTAGCCCGCAGCTCTACGTCATGGGCGCCGGCGGCGGCGGCGCGCAGCGCATCTCCTACGGCGAGGGCATCTACTCGACACCCGTGTGGTCGCCCGACGGCCAGCTGATCGCCTATACCCGCCAGTCGGGCGGGCAGTTCCATATCGGCATCATGCGGTCCGACGGCTCGGGCGAGCGCATCCTCTCGTCCTCGGGCGCGGTGCAGGAAGGCCCCACCTGGGCGCCGAACAGCCGCGTCATCATGTTCTTCCGCGATCCCGGCGGCGACGCCGGGCCCAGCCTCTGGTCGGTCGACATCTGGGGCCGCAACGAGCTCAACCTCAAGACCGAAACCTTCGCCTCCGACCCCAGCTGGTCGCCGCTCAGGAGCTAGGGGCTACCGCAGGAGGCCCGCCATTTCGCCCAGCGCGCACAACCACCCCCTCCACCACGCTCCGCTAGCGCGTTTGCGCCGGACGTGGACGGCACGGGATCTTCCCCCGTGCAACGGGGGAAGGGGACCATGCGAAGCATGGTGAAGGGGGCGGCAACAAACCCGATGCCAGATCAAGCCCTTACCGACTTATCCCCGCGCTTTCTGAACGTGC
>JAEYTN010000050.1 GCA_023433985.1 Pseudomonadota bacterium
CCGGTGCTGGCCGATCGCGACCAGTTCCCGGTGCAGCTGCAGGTCGAGGAGGCCGGCCGGTGGACCAACTGGCAGCAGATCGACGACGTCGCGATGGCCGCGTCCGACCAGCGCGCCTTCGCGCTCGACGCCGAGGCGGGACAGGTCCGGTTCGGCGCGCGCGCGCCCGAGATCGCGGAACGCGTGCAGGTGGTGAGCTACCACTATGGCGGCGGCCGGGCCGGTAACGTCCCGCCCGGTGCGATCAGCAAGCTGGCGGAACTGCCCTCGGTGCGGGTCACGAACGTCACCCCGGGCCGGGGCGGCGAGGATGCCGAGACGATGGATGCCGCGCTGAAGCGCCTGCCCGGCGAGATCCGACGTCGCGACCGGGCGGTGACGGCCGAGGATTTCAGCGAACTGGCGCTGTTGACCCCCGGCGCCGGCCTCGCGCGCGCCGAGTGCCTGCCGCGCTTCCACCCGCCGACCCGCCGAAGCGAGCAGGCGGGCATGGTGACGGTGATCGTCTGGCCCCGCGACGAGACCTTTTCGCTGCCCCAGCCGAAGCCCGACCGCGCCACTATCGGCATGGTCTGCCGCTACCTGTCGGCGCGGCGCCTCGTGACCACCGAGCTCTACGTGGCGCCGCCCGACTATGTCGAGGTCGCGGTGTCGGTGAAGCTCGCGGTCGAGCCCGGCTACGGGCTGGTGGCGATATCGCGGTGGGTCGAGAAAATCCTGCAGCAGTTCCTTTCGCCGCTGCCGCCCTACGGTCCGGATGGCGGGGGCTGGCCGCTCGGCCGACGGGTCAATCCGCGTGAACTCGAGGCGACGGTCCTCCAGATCGAGGGCATCGACTTCATCGAGGAGCTGCAGGTGGCGCGCCGGGACGGTGGCGCCTGGTCGGCGCCGGGCCCGGTGAACATCGAACGCTGGCAGGTGGTGGCGCTGACCAGGGTGGTCGTGGTCGGCCCCGGCGATCCATTGCCCCCGCCCGGTTCCGGCGTGCCGCCTCCGCCCACGGGCAACATCATGCCCATTCCGGTCATCCGCGAGGTGTGCTGATGGCCCTGCCCCGCACCCTCGCCGACCTCGTGGGCGTCCGCACCCGGCCGCAGTGGCTGCGCTGCTCGTTCCCGCATGACGGGACCGCCGGCTGCATGCTGGATGGCGCCACGGTGTCCTTGGCCTGGAAGGAAGCAGGAGATCCGGAGGTCAACGTTCCCTATGCCGCCCGCCGCGGGATGGCGTTCGATCGGTTCGGCCGCCTTTACCGCTGCGATCCCGATAGCCGCAGCGTCGAGGTCACGCTGTTCCGCGCCCGCAAATCGGTCGGGTTCGAGCCGCCGCGCGAGCCGCGCCAGCTCCCCGGCATGGATGAAGGCCCGCAGCGCCCGGTCGCCCTCGCGGCGGACGGCGCCGACCACCTGCTGCTGATCGGCGAGGGGGAAGCCACGGTGCATGTCTACGACCTGTGGCGCGAGAGCTTCGTGCGTACCATCGCGCTGCCGCGCCAGCCGCTCGACATCCTTGCCGCTCCGGATGGAACCGTCCTGGTGCTGCTCGACGATCCGAACGGCTGGGTACGGCTCTCGGTATGCGATCCGCCGCTGCCGCTCAGCTGGCCCCAGGGCCTTGCCGGCGTCACGCGGCTCGCCGTGCTGCGCAACGGCGACTTCTACGCCTTGGTCGACGGCGGGACGCCCGCCGCACGCGTCGTCGGGCTCGGACGGCCGCGCCGAGACATCGCCGTCGGGGCCGGCGTCGATGCGCCGGACGCGCGCGAGCTCACCGGCTGCCGGGACGCCGAAGGCGACAAGCTCGTGGCCGGCCGGCAACCCGGCCGCTCGCTGCTGCGGTTCACCGTCCATCCGGATGGCCTTGCCGCCGACCAACCCCTCGATGGGCAATACTACGACGGCGCCGGCATGGCGGTACTCGACGGCGACGTGGTGTTCTTCGGCCGGGTCGGCGGAACGCCGCTCGGACCGACCGTCGCCGCCCCCGCCCGGCGCAGCTACGAGCCCCGGGGGCAGGTCCTGCTCTTCGGTCTCGACTCGGGGCGTCCGGCCAACCGGTGGGGTCGCGTGTTCCTCGAGGCGTGCATGCCCGAAGGCACCGGCATCGCCGTGGAACTCCGCACCACGGACGACTTAGACGAGGGCGACCCGATCGAACGCGAGCCTCCGCTCAACGCCGCATTGACGCCGCTGGCCGGTCCCGGCCTCACCCGACTCCCCGCCGCAAACATCGTCGCGGACAGGGCGTCCTGGCACCCGACCGGGCTCGTGCCGACGGACGATCCCGCCGCCGCCGGAGGTTTCCGTATCTACGAGGGCGGGGTCCTCGACAATCCGGGGCGCTACCTCTGGGTCCGCGTGGCGCTGAGCGGCGGCAAGCGGACGCCGCGCATCCGCCGGATCCTCGCCGAGCGGACCGGGCATGACTGGCTGAAGCACCTGCCCAGGGCCTTCGCGCGGCGCACCGCGAGCGACGAGAGCTTCCTCCAGGCCTTCCTCACGCCCGCTGCCGGCCAGCTCGCCGCCGCCCGCAGCCTCGCGGACGAGCGCAACGCGCTGTTCGATCCGGTACTGGCCCCGACCCCGGCGCTCGCCTGGCTCGCGGCGACCGTCGGCCTGCCGCTCGAGGCGCAGTGGCCGGAGACCGTGGCACGGCGGATGATCGCGGAGGCCAATCAGCTCTTTGCCCGCCGCGGCACGGTCGGCGGCCTCAGGCGCATGCTCGAGATCCTCACCGGCGGCGACGTGATCATCGTCGAAGCCTTCCGCACCCGTGCGGCGGGGACGGTGGGCGGCCCGCAACCCACTTCCGGGGCACCGGGCGCCGCGCTCGGCATGGGCTTCCGGCTAGGCGGCAGCGTCGATCCCTCGGGGCCAGGCGCTTCCGGCACGGCGCAGGACGATGCGGTAGCCGCGAGCGCGCATCGCTTCAGCGTCATCCTGCGATCCAGCCTCGGGCCGGATCAGCTTGCAGCCGTCCGGCAACTGCTCGAGCGTCACCGGCCCGCCCATACCCTGGTCGAGATCTGCACCGTCGACAGCGGCATGCGGGCCGGGCTCGGTGCCCATGTGGGGCTGACTGCCTTTGTCGGCCCCACCTCCGGGCTCGATGCCGCGATCGTCGGCGACAGCGTCATCGGTCGCGGCACGATCATCGCCCGCGGTGGCCTCGCCGGAAGCACAGCCCAGGGGGATTGCCCGTGAACGCCATGCTGCCACAGGCGGATATCCGGGTGGGGACGTGGCGCCTGAGCGTCGCGGCGACGGGTGATGCAGCCGTCCTCGCCGCCGGGTCGGAAGCCTTCCAGCGCCGGCTGGCCGGCGTGGCGCTGGCGCCCTCGCTGGTCCATGCCGATCCCGGGCCGCATGCGGTGGTGGTGATCGACCGGCTCCGGACCCCCGCATTGACCGTGGACGTCGCCGGCACGGTGCTGGGTCTGGGTGCCTTCGAAGGGGCCTTCCGGGAGACCATCGAGATGGCCTTGCAGTCCGCGCACAGCATGACTTTCCCCGACCGGCCAGCGGCGCTGCTGGCCTTCGCGCGGGCCGTGGCGAGGCGGGACGAGAGGCTGCTCTGGGTATGGCGCGGGTTGAACCTGCTGCCCGAAGACGCCGCACCCGGAGTCATGTCTGCCCCGGCGGTAGCGGGCAAGGCGATGGAGCAACTGATCGCCGGCCCCGATGAGCTGTGGCCCACCCTCATGGCGCTGGCGGCGACCGGCGACCTGCAGGCGCTCTGGTACCGCACCGATCCTGCCGTGCTGGAGCGGCTCGTCGCCACGCTCGGCGCGCCGGAAGCTGCCGGCGAGGCGATGCCCTCTGCCGACGCGGTGAAGGCGGCAAGACGGCTGATCCTCGTTCACGCCCCGCCGCTGCTGGGGCTTGCGACCCCGGACGATCGCGATCGGGCAGTGCTCGCAGCGCGGCTCGCGGCGCTCCTCGTGACGGCGCGGCTCCCCGGCACCGTCGCAACCCGGAGTTTCATCGCCGCGGCGACGGAGCTCTACCGCGCACCCGCACCACC
>JAEYTN010000066.1 GCA_023433985.1 Pseudomonadota bacterium
CTGCTCGGCGCCATCATGCTGGCCGGCGCCGATCTGATCGTGCGAGCCCTGTTCGCCCCCACCGAGGTGCCGGCCGGCACCGTCACCGCCGTGGTTGGGACGCCCTATTTCCTCTATCTGCTGATGCGCAAGGAGAAGACCAGTGGATAGCATCGCTGAGCGGGTAAGCGTCGAGGACCTGACCATCGCCTATGGCGAGCACAAGGCGGTCAGTGGCGTGTCGCTCGCCGTGGCGACCGGCAAGGTGACCATCCTCGCCGGTCCCAATGGCTGCGGCAAGTCCACACTCCTCCGCTCTATCCGCCGCATCCACGCCGCCCGCTCCGGCCGCGTGCTGCTCGACGGCATCGACATCGCCCGGCTCAAGGAGCGCGACCTGACCCGCGCCATCGGGCTCCTCGCGCAAAGCCCGTCGGCGCCCGAGGACATGACCGTCGCGGAGCTGGTGCGGCTCGGCCGCTATCCGCACCAGACCATGCTCCAGCCCTGGAGCAGCGCCGACGCGGACGCCGTCGCCGAAGCCATGTTCGGCACCGGCGTCGGCCATCTCGCCGACCGCCGCCTCGGAACGCTATCCGGCGGCCAGCTGCAGCGCGTCTGGATCGCCATGGTGCTGGCGCAGGAGACCGACGTCATCTGCCTCGACGAGCCGGTGAACCACCTCGACATGGCGCACCAGATCGAATGCCTCGACCTCGTCTCCCGCCTCAACGTCGAGCGCCACCGCACGGTGATCGTCGTGCTGCACGACCTCAACCTCGCTGCCCGCTACGCCGACCGCCTCGTGTTCATGAAAGACGGAGCCATCGTCGCCGAAGGCGCCCCCGAGACGCTGATGACCGAGGAGCTCATCGGCAAGGTCTTCGGCATCCGCTGTCAGATCATCAACGATCCCGTGCACAACCGCCCGATGTGCATCCCCATCCGCAACTCATCGCCCCGCTTCAACATGGAGCAGTGAGGCGTCACGCACCTCGCAGATGGCCGCGCCAGCTGCGCGTGGGCGCCGAGCCCGTAGAGTCGCGGACAATGAGGTGCGGCACGAGGCTGATGCGCTGCGGCGGCATGTCCTGCATGTTGGCCCCTACCCCTGCCCGGCCGAGAACGGTGCGCACCGCCGCCATCCCCATCTGGAAATGCGGCATGTGCACCGTCGTCAGCTTGGGCGAAACCTGCGTCGCGATGGGGTAGTCGGCGTGCCCCACCACTGAGGCATCCTCCGGAATGCGCAGCCCCATCCGCATCAGCTCCGACACCACCGTCACCGCCACGCCATCGCTGCCGCAGAAGAAGGCCGTCGGCTCGTAGCCGCCCTCCACCAGTTTCATCAGCGCTTCGTGGAAGCCGGCCGGCGCCCGGTCGTCGTCGAACGAAATCTCGCGCAGCTCGGCGCCCTCGATCTCCCCGATCGCCTCGGCGAAGCCGCGCAGGCGCGCGTAACGCCCCGGGTAGCCGAGCTGCCCATGGACATAGACCATGCGCCGGTGCTTCGCCTCCGCGAGGAAACGCGCCACGTATACGCCCGCCTCCACGTCCGTCGCCGTGATCTGGTCGATGGTGCTGAGCGGCGGCACCACATGGGAGACGATCACCGAGGGCACCCGCGCCGCCCTGGCCGCCTCGTACATCTGCGGCTCGTGCGGGCCGACCAGCACGAAGCCCGCGGCCGATTTCTCGAGCCGGCCGACGATGGTGTGATCGTTGGTCCAGCGCACCGCCATCGGATAGCCGGAGCGGGTCGCCTCCATCTCCACGCCGTGCTGCACATCCACCCACAGCTCGCGATTGGCGACGTTGCGATCGTGGAACAGCACCTCGATCGTGTTGACCTCGCCATTGCGCCGCACCGCCACGTAGCCAAACTTCTGCGCCGCCGAAACGACCGCCCGCCGCGTCTCCTCGCTCACCCCCGGCTTGCCCGTAAGTGCCCGGGAAACCGCGAATTTCGAGATGCCGAGCTGGTCGGCGATAAACTGCAGGGTGACCCGGCTCATGGAGGGAATGCGACCTTGTCGGCGTTTTGTTTGGCTTGTTAGGTCCACCTTGTTAGGTGTTGTTTCGTTCAGTTGTCAATCATCAGCATGCACTCGTTGCAACGATGTTTGCTGGCAACACCGGAAATAATCCACAGGGCCAGCTCCCACGGCAACAGCCAGAAATCGCCGGTTTCCGGGTCATTATAACTGAATAGCGCACCGCTATCGCCCCGCCGGGCAGCGAAAGCGGCCAACTCCACTCTTGACCGGAAGAAAACATCGTGATGCGTTTAGGCTAACAAGAAGACGCAAGCGCCTCGCAACGGGGTGCAAAGGGAGGGATGGACCAGTGGGCGGTCACGGCGACCCCAATCGGCTTGCGCGGAGAAACCGGCGATGACCTCGCTGGGCGAGCTGCCGGTCACCACTACGCCCCGTAGCGGCCTGCCCGAAACCGAGGCGGCGGCCGTCGGCCTTCTCACCCAGCGCCAGTTGGTCTGGCTCAAGTTCAAGGAGCACAAGCTCGCGCTCTGGAGCGCGGTGCTGATCGTGCTGATCTACCTCGTCGGCGCGTTCTGCGAGTTCGTGGCCCCGCGCAGCCCCGATTTCTACGATCCGGCCTTCACGATGCTGGCGCCGCAGCCGGTGCAGCTGTTCTACGCCGACGAGGCCGGCAACCAGCAGTTCGGCCCCCACGTCACCGGTTTCTCCTCGCAGCGCGACCCCAAGACGCTGCGCCGGGTCTTTGCCCCGGATCCGACCATCCGCATCCCGCTCGGCCTTTTCGTCAAGGGCGAGCCCTACCGCCTGTTCGGCCTCATCCCGGCCGATATACACCTCTTCGGCCCCGTCGATCCCAAGCAACCCTTCTACCTTCTCGGCTCCGACCGGCTCGGCCGCGACGTGTTCAGCCGGCTGGTCTACGGC
>JAEYTN010000078.1 GCA_023433985.1 Pseudomonadota bacterium
TGGCGCCGGGGCGGTTCGACCTTTTCGATCTTGTCGAGCTTCTTGACCCGGCTCTGCACCTGCGCGGCGTGGCTGGCACGGGCCTTGAAGCGCTCGATGAAGGCGATTTCCTTGGCGAGCATGGCCTGCTGCCGTTCGAACTGGGCCTGCTGCTGCTTGTCGCTTAGCGCGCGCTGCTGGGTGTAGAACTCGTAGTCGCCCGTGTAGGTGGTGAGCGCGCCGCCATCGATCTCGACGATCTTGTTGACGATGCGGTTCATGAACTCGCGATCGTGCGAGGTCATCAGGATGCCGCCTCCGTAGCCCTTGAGGAAGCTCTCGAGCCAGATCAGGCTTTCGAGATCGAGGTGGTTGGAGGGCTCGTCGAGCAGCAGCACGTCGGGGGCCATGAGGAGGATCCGGGCGAGCGCCACGCGCATCTTCCAGCCGCCCGAGAGCGCGCCGACATCGCCGTCCATCATTTCCTGGCTGAAGCCCAGGCCGTCGAGGACCTCGCGGGCGCGGCCATCGAGCGAGTAGCCGTCGAGCTCCTGGAAGCGGCCCTGCACCTCGCCATAGCGGGCGATGATCTCGTCCATCCGGTCGGCCTGATCGGGGTCGGCCATGGCGGCTTCGAGGTCCGCCATCTCGGCCATCAGCTCGCTGACCGGCCCTGCCCCGTTCATCACCTCGGCGACGACAGGACGGCCACCCATTTCGCCGACATCCTGGCTGAAATAGCCGATGGAGACGCCCTTATCGACCGCGACCTGCCCCTCGTCGGGCTGCTCCTCGCCGATGATCATGCGGAACAGCGTGGTCTTGCCGGCGCCGTTGGGGCCGACGAGCCCGGCTTTCTCGCCACGCAGCAGCGACGCCGACGCCTCGATGAAGACAATCTGCTTGCCGTTCTGCTTGCCGATATTTTCGAGGCGGATCATGCGTTTGGGAGTCCGGATTCATCCGCCGTGGTAGCGCGCGGGAGGTGACAGGCGTGTGGAGCGGGACGAGTTAGCGAAATTCGCGCGCGTGGGATAGGGGCCGCGGTGTCACGGAGCCATGCATGGGCTGACGCAGCGGGACTTGAGGGGGGTACTCACGTAACACCGCCCTGCCCTTCACCCGCATGGTAGTCCGCGAGGAACCACAGGCCAGGAATTGGCGTGGCCGCAGACAAAAAAAGGGCCCCCGGAGGGGCCCTTCCTGGTCACGCTGCGGAGGTCTTCGCAGCGATCGCCCGTTCAGAGCAGCGACAGGTTGGTCGCGGAGACCTTGCCGTCACGGCCCTTTTCGAGCTCGTAGCTGACCTTCTGGCCTTCATTGAGGCTGCTGAGGCCCGAGCGCTCGACGGCGGAGATGTGGACGAACGCGTCCTTGCTGCCGTCGTCCGGCTGAATGAAGCCGAAGCCCTTGGTGGTGTTGAAGAATTTGACGGTGCCTTCGATCACGATGGCCCCCTTTCGATTGTCCGTGTGCGGGGCCTTCCCGCGTCACACGCGTTCCCGCTACGGCAACATGCCGCGCAGGTCTAAACGCTCACAATGTTCGAGAGATAGCCAGCTGGACCATAAGATCCGATCGGATAGCGCCGGAAAAGCGAAACGTCAGGCTTGGTATGCCACGATTGCGCCTTAATCAAGGCCGGGTTCGAGTGGAGACAAATCTATTTCATCCACGATGCGCTCGAAGTTCTCGCTTTCGCTGCGAACGCGGTAGCGCAACGGGCCGCCTTCGTTGGGGAGCAGCGACACCACACGACAGGCGGAGGCGCCGCGCGCGGTTTCCCGGCCGCCCGACGCCATCAGCAGACGATCGCCCGTTGCGTAGCGGTGTCCGTCGAGGTGGCGGGTAGCGCGCATATGGACCGGGGCACTGGTCGCCGGCGCGTAGGCCCTGGTGGGTTCGCCGCCCTTGCGGGTCACACTGCGGGGCGGGATGGCGATGCTCTTGAACGACATGGATGTCCTTTCGGCCTTATGAGACGACCCAGCACAGCCGGGAGAAGTCGCTCGACAGGGAGAGCTCCTCGAAGCCTTGCGGCGCGCCGATCTGCAGCTCCACCACCGGACCCTCGGCGACGGCGATCTGCATCGTGCCATCGCCGCGCTCGAGTACCAGCGCGTCGATTCTTCGCCCGCGCGGGCACTCGATGGTCAGCCGGTCCGACGCCTGGATATCGACCGGCAGGGCACCACCGGTGACCACCAGCACGGCGTCGAGAACCAGGTCGCTTTCGCTCAGGTAGGCGTGGTAGTTGGGCACGACTACTCCAGGGAGCCGGCTACAGGTGGCCTTCTGCCTTTTTCCTGCGGGCGAGTTCGGCGGCTGCCGTCCGGTCTTCGCCCGCAGTCACGAGAATCTCCCGCGCCTGCCGGAGCGTCAGGCCGAAGGAGCCGGCCAGAAAGCCGGCGGTGTACTGCCGCTCGACTGGTGCACCACCGTCCCCGGTCATGGTTGCGGGCGTGCGAAGCGGTTGGGACGCGGCGCCAGCTTGGATTTCGGGGCGGCGATCAGGCCCTCGCGGATGGCCTTCTTGCGCGCATCCTTACGCGCCCGGCGCACGGCTTCGGCCTGCTGGCGCACGCGCGTCTCGGACGGCTTCTCGTAGTAGCGGCGCAGCTTCATCTCGCGGAACACACCCTCGCGCTGCAGGCGCTTCTTGAGCACCCGCATCGCCTGATCGACATTGTTGTCCCTGACGGTGACCTGCATGGATCTTCCTCTCGTTGTTGCTTTGAAACGAAGCCCGTCCCGGCCGCGGCCGGGCTGGAGCTCGGCGCGAGCGGGATGGTCGGGCGTATGGCTGCAGTCGCGAGGCAAAGTCCGACCGCTTGAGGCGGTGCGACTGGACGATGCCGGCGGAATCTTTCGGTTGTGAGGCGCCCTGCGAAGGACCGGTCCTCGTTCCCCGCTGCCGCTGCGGACGGGGTCTAGCAGGCGCGCCGCGCTGCGGCTCGCCATCTGGTCCATATGGGCGATGCGCGGATAAATAGCAAGCTTTCCGGCCCGAAGCTGCTATGCTCGCCCCATGCAGCCAAACAAGACCGCGCTCGAACGCGCCTTCGAACTGGCCCGCTCGGGCCGCTACCCGACAGTCGACCAGATCCGCCGCGCCATCAGCGCAGAAGGCTATTTCCAGACCCAGATCGAAGGTCGCGAACTGACCCGTCAGCTGAAGGCGCTCATCGCCGCCGCGCCGACGGACGGGGACGGCTGACGCCGCCCTCCCTCAGGTTGCCTTCCCTACCGCGGTCGCGGCCATGTCCTCGGCGCTCTCCGGCAGGTCGTCGAAGCTCGAATAGTTCATGGTGTAGAGCTTGGCGTAGAGCCCCTGCTTCTTCATGAGCTGATCGTGGTTGCCCGATTCCAGCAGCTCGCCGTTCTGCAAGACGATGATGCGGTCGGCGCCACGGATGGTGGCGAGGCGGTGGGCGATGACGAGGCCGGTACGGCCTTCGAGGAGGCGTTTCAGGGCCTTCTGGATCAGCATCTCGGTGTAGCTGTCGATGTTCGCCGTCGCCTCGTCGAGGACGAGGATCTTCGCGTCGGCGACGAGCGCGCGGGCGAAGCTGATCAGCTGGCGCTGGCCGAGCGACAGGTTGCCGCCGCGCTGCTCTATCTTGGTGTCGTAGCCATCGGCGAGCGAGGTGATGAAATCGTGCGCGCCCACGGCTTTGGCGGCGTCGATGACCTGCTCGCGGGTGGCCGAGACCTTGTTGTAGCGGATGTTCTCGAGCACGGTGCCGGTGAACAGGAACGGCTCCTGCAACACCATCGCCACCTGTTCGCCCAGCGATTCCTGGGTGACGTCGCGGACGTCGTGGCCGCCGACGGTCACGGCGCCGTCCCACACCTCGTAGAAGCGGTGCACCAGCGACATGCAGCTCGACTTGCCCGAGCCGGTGGGGCCGACGATGGCGACCGTTTCGCCCGGGTTTACGCGGAAGCTGACATTCTTCAGCACCGGCAGGCCCTTGCGGTAGCCGAAGGTGACATCCTTGAACTCGACTGAGCCGTCCATGTCGCCGGTGAGGGTGACGGCCTCCGGCTTGTCCTGGATGGCGACCGGCACGTCGAGCACTTCGGTGATGCGCTGGCCCGAGCTCATGGCGCGCTGGAACACCGAATACTGCATGGTGAGCGACCGGATGGGGTCGAAGAAGCGCTGGATGTAGAACAGGAACGCTACCATGACGCCGACGTCGAGTTCGCGCCCGAGCACCATCTGGCCGCCGAGCACGATGACAGTGGCCATGGAGATGCCGGTGAGCGTGTCGACGATCGGCACCATCACCTGCGCGAACTTGGCGGCGCGCAGGTAGCTGCGGAGATTCGCGCGCGCTTTTTCCTCGTAGAGGTGGAAGTTGACCTGTTGGCGGTGGAGGCTCTGCACCGTGCGCACGCCATTGATGCCCTCGGCAAGGGCGCCGTTGGCGGCCGAGTTGGTGTGGTGCGCATCCATGAAGCTCTTCTTGGCCGGCGGCAGCCAGAAGATACGGACGATGAACAGGATCGGCATGGTGGCCATGGTGACGAGGCCGAGCACCGGATCGAGCCAGAGCAGCACGCCGATGATGCCGAAGAGCAGCACCATGTCGCCGATGGAAAGCACGCAGGTTTCGAGGAACTCCTGCATGGAGTTCACGTCGCCCATGAGGCGGCTCATCAGGCGGCCGACCTCGGTCTTGTCCATCCAGCCCAGCGACACCCGCTGCAGGTGGGCGAACATGGCACGGCGCATGTCGAACAGCACGTGCTCGGCCGCCTTGCCGACCACGCTCTCCTGCACCCAGCTCGCCGCGTAGTTGACGAGGATGGTGACGAAGAAGCCGACCATGGTCCACAGCAGCACCGTGCGACCGGTGCCGCCGGACGTCATGCCGTTGTCGATGGCGAAGCGGATGACCAGCGGGATGGCCAGCTGCGTCAGCGTGAACGCCAGCACCGCGGCGACGGAGATGTAGATCTGCCGCCGGTAGGGTTTGACGAAGGCCCAGATGCGGCGGACGATCTTCGGGTCATAGGCCTTGCCGAAGATCTCCTCTTCCTTGTCGAGGCTCGAGCCAACCACGGCGCGTGGCGGGCGGCGGCGGCGATCTTCGGTGTCCTCGTCGGCGTTGAGCGCGGCTTCGGTCATTCTGCGGCCTCCAGGGCGTCGTCGCCGGGCTTCACCTGCAAGTCGTAGAGCGCGCGGTAGCGCCCACCGAGCTCGAGCAGCTCGGCATGGGTGCCGCGCTCGACGATCGTGCCCTCGTCGATGAACAGGATCTGGTCGGCATGCATCAGCGAGCTCAGCCGATGCGAGATGATGATGGTGACGCGGTCCTTGGCGAAACGCTTCATCGCGGTGCGGATGCGCTGCTCGGTGCCCGCGTCGACGGCGGCCGTCGAGTCATCGAACACCATGACCGCGGGGCGGAGCATCAGCGAGCGGGCAATGTTGAGGCGCTGTCGCTGGCCACCCGAGAGCGACACGCCGCGCTCGCCCACGATGGTTTCGTAGCCGGTGGGGAGCCCGATGATGTAGTTGTGGAGCTGCGCGTATTCGGAGGCCCGCGCGATCCGCTGCTCCTTCGCCCACGGGTCGCCATAGGCGATGTTGTTCTCGATGTTGGTGGTGAACAGGAACGAGTCCTGCTGCACCACGGCCACGGCCTGCCGCAGCGTATCTAGGGTGACGGCGCGCACGTCCTGCCCGTCGATGGTCACGCGGCCGCCGGTGACGTCGTAGAAACGCGGGATGAGATGCGCGACGGTCGACTTGCCCGAGCCGGGACGGCCGACGATGCCGATCGTCTGCCCACGACGCGCCTCGAAGCTGACGCCCGACAGCACCGGCCGGAACGGCGCGGACGGATAGGCGAAATCGACGTTCTCGAAGCGCAGGGTGCCCTCGGTGACCTTGAGCGGCTGGGCCCCCTTCTCGTCCTTGATCTCGACCTCGAGGTCGAGGAAGGCGAAGAGGCGGTTGCCACAGGTAGAGGCGCGGGCGAACGAGTTGACCATCAGGCCGAGCTGGCGGACCGGCATCTGCAGGATGGTCATGAAGGTGAGGAAGGCGGCGAGCGTGCCGACCGTCATCTCGCCCGCCGTCACCTTCTCCCCGCCGACCCAGAGCACGAGGCCCATCGAGAGGAAGAACGAGAAGCTCATCGCCGAGGTGGATTTCACCCGGACATCGACCCGCTGGTGCGCGAGGGCGAGGGCGGCGTCGGAAGCGGCATCGTACTTCTCGAGTTCGTGCTTCTGCGCCGCGAAGGCGCGGACGACGCGGATGCCGCCGAGGTTCTCTTCCATGACGCGGCTCAGGTTCTGCAGCATTTCCTGCAGGGTGAGCCAGGTGGCGCGGAGCTTGAGCTGGGTGACCGAGGAGTTCCACGCGACGAACGGCGCAAAGCTGAGGGCGAGCAGGCCGAGCACCAGGTCCATCGAGATCAGCATGGCGGCGCCCACCCCGATCAAAATGCCGAGCAGGATGACGCGCAGCACGCCGGTGGCGAAGAACATGCGGACGCCCTCGAGATCGAGCATGCCCACCGTGATCAGGTCGCCGGTATGCACCTTGTCGTGGTACGAGAAGCTGAGGCGCTGGATCTTGTCGTAGACCGCGAGGCGAAGCTCGTAGGCCGTGTGGTGGCCGACCGCTTCGCCGTAGTAGTTCTGGCTCATGGTGAAGAGGCCGCGGCCGACGGAGACGACGAACAGCGTCAACGCCGTGGTCCACAGCGCCTGCTGCGCCGCCTGCCCGTCGAGAAGACCCGATGCCTGGTCGACCGCCTGCCCGAGGAGGCGGGGAATCCAGAGCTGCAGCCCGGACGCGATGATGGTGGAGGCGATGGTGACGATCACCATCCACGGGTGGCGCCACGTGAGCGCCATGATGCGCCACAGCGTGGTGCGGCCTTTTGTCTGCTGCGCGGCGCGCACGTGAATCATTGCATCGCCGGGCGAGTAGGCGCTGCGCGGAGCTTCAGAGCTCAATTTGGGTATCCCGACATCGCGAATGGCCAGCCCTCGCCGGGAAAAACGGCGGCAGACTCGGCCCGAAGGTGAACCAGAGGAGGATTTGTCCTTGAGCCTGATTTGCGTTCGGTTCAAGGCACATATGCACAATCCGGGACGTAACTTTCGTCGTACCGTCGCGGCTGTGACGCTTGTGTCGCTGCAACCGCCCCGGACCGCTGGCGTTGTGCGGCTGAAAGTCGAGGTCCAGGATGAACGACCAAGAGCGTCAAACCCCCGTCGAAGACGAAGCCTTCCACGAGGCGGTGCGAAAAACAGCCTATTTCCTTTGGGAGCAGGACGGACGGCCGGAGGGGCGGCACGAGGAATACTACCTGCGCGCGCTCGAGCAGCACCGGCGCGAACGCCAATACGACCAGTGGCTGGAAGACGGGCCGGGGGACGATCCGGGCGAGTGACGGCGACGGTCGCCCCGCCCTACACCGCGTTCCGCCTCGTCCTGGGCGAAAACACCGTCAGCAGCACGATCCAGCAGTCGAGCCAGATCGACCAGTTCTCGATGTAGTAGAGGTCGTGCTCGGTGCGGCCGGCGACCTGTTCGAAGCTAGAGGTTTCGCCGCGGAAGCCGTTGACCTAAGCCCAGCCGGTGATGCCCGGCTTGATGCGCTGGCGGTGAGCGTAACTGGCGAGTTGCGCCCCCAGTTCGTCGTCGTGGACGAGCGCGTGCGGGCGCGGGCCGACGAGGCTCATTTCGCCGCGCAGGACGTTGATAAGCTGCGGCAACTCGTCGATGGAGGTGCGGCGGATGAAGGCGCCGATCCTGGTGATGCGCTTGTCGCCGGCGCGGACCTGCGTCATGGCGCGGCCCGACTCGGTAACGGTCATCGAGCGGAACTTCCAGATGTGGAAGGCTTCGCCGTTGAAGCCGCGCCGCTCCTGCCGGTAGAAGACCGGGCCGGGGCTGTCGAGCTTGATGAGGAGCGCAACTGCGGCAAAGAGCGGGGCGAGGAAGACGAGGCCGAAGACAGCGCCCGACAGGTCGAAGGCGCGCTTCAGGAACACGGCGCCGTCGCCCATCGGCTTGCGCAGGAAGCGGACGGCATTGTTGGGGCCGATCGGCACCACATCGAGGAACTTGAAGCTCTGGTTGTCGGTGGCCGGGGCGCAGACGGCGTTGATGGCAAAGCGCTTGAGCGCCGCGGCGAGCCGCTCGAGCCCGTCCACGTCGCCGATGCTACCCACGAGCACCAGGTTCTCGGCACCGTTGCCGAGGCGGGCATGAGCGAACTCGACCAGCGCCGCCTCGTCGATCCGGCCGACGCCATCGCGGATATCGTCGAGGTAGAGGGTGCCCGCGAGCTGGTAGCCGGCCCGCCAGAGGTGGCCGTTGAGCAGGAAGCGGACGACGTCGGTGCGTTCGCCGACGACGGCGACCTTCTGATATTGCAGGCGCCCCGCCCTGATGCGGCTGAGCAGCCCGGCATAGGCCGCGTTGCGCGTGATCAACAGTGCCGGGATGCCGATGGCGTAGGAGGCGGTGAGCGAGACGCGCGACAGCTCGTCGGCGAGACCGAGGAGGAACGCTGCGAACAGCGCCACGGCGAAGGCGGCCGTCCAGCTCAGCGCCGCCTCGGCGATGATCGACTGGCCCGGCACCGTGCGGACGAGGAACTTGCCGGCGGTAAGGAAGCTGAGCCCGGCATAGACGGCGCCGACCAGCGCCGAATAGGCAGCGTAGAGGGCGTAGGGAACGCCGCTGAGCGGCGCCTGGAGCAGGAAATGGTAGGCGAGCGCCGGGAGCAGCATCACGAGGCTGGCGGCAGCACCTTCGGCAAACGCCAGCGCCCAACTGAGCGAGGCGCTCGACGCCACCTGGCGCGGGAAGCGCCGCCGCTCGATCCGGGGTGCGTAGCCGACCTGCTGCTCGACCATGACAATTTCCCTCAAATTGTTGGCAATGCTGGCATTTTCAGCCTGCGAGGGATCGCTAGCACGGGCCTCCCGAGGCCGCGAGCATGGGGTTAAGACGGGGTTAACGGCTGGCGGGCAGGCCGGCCGCCGGTGTTAAGGATACCGGAAGGACGTTGGGGCGCGGCGATGCCGTGCATGTTAAGGGTCCGTTAACTGCGGAGCCACTCATGCCGTCACGCGCCCTGTCGATCGCGATGCTTGCTGCCAACCCTGCGCTGGCCGGGATTCTTGCCCGCTCGCTGGAACTGGACGGCGGGCACAAGGTGGCGACCTTCACGGGCATCGAGGCGCTCACCACCTACCTGCGGCTGACGCCCGTGGACGTGGTGCTGCTCGATACCGAACTGCCGGGCGCGCCGGCCATCGACATCGCCCGGGGTCTCCGCTCGCAGCTGAAGCTGGCCAGCGACGATTTCGCCATCGTGGCGCTGACCCAGACGCCGACCCCGTTCCACCGCCCCCTGCTGGCGGCGGGGATCGACCGCGTGCTGAGCAAGCCCGTGTCGCCGGGCCGCCTGCTGCTCGCGGTGGAGGAACTCTGCGCCCCCGAACGCGAGGTGGCGGTGAGCAACGGGACGATGGTGAAGGTATTCACCGGCTCCAGCGTGTCCCCGGTGCGGGTGGGCAATGTGATCCCGCTCTTCGGCGAAGGCCGCGAGCGGCGCTGAGCCGCTGATTCAGGAGTTCAGCAAAGCTTCGTAACGGTCCGCGATCGCATCGATATTGAAATCGGCGGCGCGGGCTTTCAGCGTTTCGGCCGGCAGTGGCGCAGCGAGGGTCTGGGCCATGGCTTCGGCGAGGGCGGCGGCATCGCCGACCGGGACGAGGCGGCCGAGGGCGCCGTCGCGGAGGATTTCGCGCGGGCCATGAGGTGCATCGGTGGAGACGACCGGAACGCCGGCCGCCATCGCCTCGATGAGGACGTTGCCGAAGCCTTCGGAGACCGACGAGAGCGCGAACAGGTCGGCGGCGGCGTAGCAGGCCGCCGGATCGTTGACATAGCCGGGAAAGAGGACCGATCCGAAGATCCCGAGGCGGTTGGCTTCGTCGATCAGTTCGGAGCGAAGCGGACCATCGCCGAAGATCACCAGCCGGGCCGGCCGGGTGGCGCGAAGCCGCGCGAACGCAGCGAGGAGCGTCCTGTGGTCCTTGACCGGGGTGAGGCGGCCGGCGGTGGCGATGACGGGCCCCTGCCCCAGCGCCGCGAGCTCGGCCTGCCACGGGTAGGTGGCGGTGGACGCCGCGCCGATGCCGGGGGGCAGCGGATTGTGGATCACCGCGATCTTGCCCGAGGGGACGCCGCGCGCCTCGAGGTCGCGACGGATGCCGGCCGACACGGCGACAAGCGTCGTGGCGCGGGCCGCGACCAAGGCCGCGAGGCGCGCGGCGACCGTGGAGCCGAAATCGTTCGACGGGATAGAGGCGGCGGCGTGGAAGCTGGGAAAGAACTTCGCCGGGGACAAAGCCAGGCCGAGGGCGAGGGCCGTGACAAGGTTGGCGAATTCGGGGCCACTGAACACAGCGTCGGGCTTGTGCCGGCGGTAGAACCGGGCGCTGCGCCAAAGGCCTCCGAGCGTGCGCGGCTTGCCGAAGCCGCCGCCGCTCACCGGGATGCCGAGATCGACGAGTTGCACCGCGTCGGACCGCAGCGCCGCGTTGGGACCAGCTGCGTTCCATACCAAGAGCGTGACGTGGTGGCCGCGTTCGGCGAGGGCATTGGCCATCAGGACGAAGACGCGCTCGGCGCCGCCGCCCCCCAGCGTCGGGACGTGGAAGATCAGCCGTCTGGGCAGCATCACGCCACGGCGGCTTCGGCGTGGTGGCGGGCCGGCGCCTGCCGCATGTCGCGGCGAATGCCCAGCACCACGGCGATCAGCATGCCGAACATGAAACCACCCACGGCGCCGGCCCCGAGCATTACCACGGTGCGCGGTGGCCAGGAGCGGGCCGGCGGCGGCACCGCGCTCGAGATGACGCGGATATTGGTGGTGTCGATCTGCTCGCGTTCGGCGACCTGCTTGGCGCGGCTGAGGAACGCTTCGTAGATGGCGGTCTTGGAGGCGGCGTCGCGCTCGAGCTCGCGCAGCTCCACGAGCGCTTCGTTGTCCGAGAAGACGTTGGTCTTGAGCGCGTCGGCCTTCTCGGTGAGGGCCGCGAGGCCGGCCTTGGC
>JAEYTN010000091.1 GCA_023433985.1 Pseudomonadota bacterium
CGCCTGGGCCGCCCGCGAAACCAACGGCGTGCAGGCCTTCGCGCAGGTGCTGAACGAGGGCTTCCTCGACGACGACTTCCTGGCCGGCTTCACGCCCGGCGCGCTCGACCCGGTGACGGTCGACGGCAAGGTCTATGGCCTCCGCAACGATCTCGCGCCGGTGCTGTTCTGGTACAACAAGACGCTGCTCGACCAGTTCGGCTACGCCGCCCCGACCACCTGGGAAGAATACCAGGCGCTGGGCGACAAGCTCGCCGCCGAGCATCCGGGTTCCTTCCTCGGCGCCGTCGGCGATGCGTTCGAAGGCCCGTACATCTACTACTGGAGCGGCCAGGCGCCGATCTTCCAGCTCGAGGGTGAGACGTTCAAGTCGAACACCTCCGATCCGAACGCGGTGAAGGTGTCGAACCTCATCGACCACATGGTGGCCAACAAGTCGCTGACGCTCGACAGCGTGTTCGGCGCGAGCTTCGTGTCGACGGCCGCCAACCTCGTCGCCATTCCGGGCCCGGCCTGGTATGCCGGCGCGCTGTTCCAGAACCCGGGCGGCGTGAACGCCAAGGCCGGCGACTGGGTGGCCGCCCCGCCGCTGAAGTGGGCCGAGGGCGATGCCGTAACCGGCAACGTCGGCGGTGGCGTCTGGTACGCTTCGAGCCATACCCAGAACCCCGAGGCGGTGAAGACCTTCCTCAAGTTCGTCACCTCCGAGCCGGGCGTGGCTGGTACGGGCGGGCTGCCGGCCTACCAGGCGGCGGCCGATGCATGGCTCGAAGGCCAGGCGTCGAGCGGCTTCTATGCCGGCGACTTCAAGGGTGCGATCCAGGCCGCCGCGTCGAGCGTGTGGAATGGCTGGGGCTACCCGAACTTCTCGCCGGAAACCGCCTGGGCCAAAATCATCACGCCGGGCCTCGCTGCCGGCAAGACGATGACGGAGCTTTCTCCGGCCTGGGAGCAGGAAATGAAGAACGAGGCGCAGGTCGTCGGCTACACCGTCGAGTGATGCCTGCCGCATGAACGATTGCCGGGGGCGCGACAGGTGCCCCCGGCCTTCATAGACTTGCCTCAAGCGAGCCGACCGTGTGCGGCTCCGCCGCCTGGAGTTTGCCGAGTGAGCACGATCGAGCAAAGTGCTGCCCCGTCCGCGCCAACACTGGAGCGCCCCAAAAAGGGCGTCAGCGTGGAACGGGCGCAGGGGCGGATTGGCCTTCTGTTCGCAACGCCTTACACGCTTTTCCTCATCTTCTTCGGTATCCTGCCGGCGCTCTATGCGATCTATCTCGCCTTCACCAAGAAGGGAGCGTTCGTCGGGTTCGACAACTTCCTCAAGGTGTTCAAGGACTACCGGTTCTGGCCGGCGGTCGAGCATGTCGGCATCTTCATCGTGGTGTGGCTGGTGCTGCTCGTGGTGCTGGTGGTGACGCTCGCGATCCTGGTGCACTCGATCGGGTTGCGGTGGTTTTCGGGCGCGATGCGCTTCGTCTACTACATCCCCGGTGCGCTCGCGGGGGCGTCGAGCGTGATGCTGTGGCTTTTCGTGCTCGACCCGACGGTGAGCCCGGTTTCGTGGCTGCTGCAGGCGCTGGGCATCCAGACGTTCGTGGGCGCAGTGGAAGCGAGCAAGCTGCCGATCGTGCTGGCGGTGATCGCGTTCTGGACCGGTGCGGGCGGCTGGATCGTCATCATGTACGGGGCGCTCAACAACATCTCGAAGGACGTGATCGAGGCGGCGCGAGTGGATGGCGCGGGGCCGGTGCGGATCGCCTGGTCGATCCAGATTCCGCTGATGCGCAAGTGGATCGCCTACATGGTGATCATGAGCTTTGCCGGCGGCACGCAGCTCTTCGTCGAGCCGCGGGTGCTGGCGCAGGCTAGCCGCGGAGTGGTGGGGCAGGACTATTCGCTGAACCAGCTCGCCTTCCTCTACGCCTTCAAGCAGAACGACTTCAACGGCTCGGCGGCGATCTCGCTGGTGCTGCTCGCCGTGGCAGTCGCGCTCTCCATCTACTTCGTCTTCAAGGGTGGCCTGTTTGAGCGCGCATAGCATGGAAATCGTCGGTACGCGTTCCAAGGACCTGACGCCGGCGGCTTGGCTGGGCCGCGCCTTTGCGGTGTTGGTGCTGATCGTGTTCGCGCTGTTCTTCGTGGTGCCGCTGGCGTGGCTGCTGATCGCGCCGACCAAGACGGACCGGCAGCTGCTGCTCGAGGCGCCGTTCGCGCTCGGCGATATCGGCACGCTGCTGACGAACTGGCACAGCCTGATGACCTTCCAGGGCGGACTGATCTGGACCTGGATCGGTAACTCGGTGTTCTACTGCGTGGCGGCGCTGATCATCACGCTCGGCATCTCGATCCCCGCCGGGTACGCGCTGGCGATGACGGATTTTCCGGGGCGGCGGCTGCTGCTGATCGTCACGCTGATCGTGATGCTGATTCCGTCGACGGCGCTGGTGCTGCCGATCTTCCTCGAACTGAGCGCGGTGCGGCTGATCGGCAACCCGCTGGCGGCGATCCTGCCGTTCTCGTTCTACCCGTTCGGCGTGTATCTCACCTACATCTACTTCTCGACCGCGGTGTCGCGCGACCTGCTGTCGGCGGCACGCATGGATGGCGCGAACGAGTGGCAGGTGTTCACCAAGATCGCGATGCCGCTCTCGACGCCGGTGATCGCGCTGGTGGGCTTCTTCAGCTTCACCGGCAACTGGAACAACTACTTCCTGCCGTACGTGACGCTGCCGGGAAAGAAGGCCCCGATTCAGGTCGGGCTCGCGGAACTGCTCTCCAATGTGCCGGCGTTCAACCCGACCAATGCGGCCTCGACCACGATCACGCTGTCGGCGCTGGCGCTGGCGACGCTGGTCGCCATCGCGCCGGTGCTGCTGGTGTTCCTGTTCGCGCAGCGCTACCTCGTGTCCGGCATGACCGCCGGCGGCACCAAGGAGTAGGGTCCGTGGCGCAGCGGATGGGCATGGTGATCGGCGTGAAGCCGGAAAAGCTGGCTGAATACAAGCGGCTCCACGCCGAGCCGTGGCCGGAGATGGATGCCGCGCTGAGCGCAGCCAATATCCGCAACTACTCGATCTACCTGCGCGAGCCCGAAATGCTGCTGTTCGGGTACTGGGAATATGTGGGCTCGGACTACGAGGCGGACATGAAGGTGCTGGGGGAACGCTCCGTCACCAAGGAATGGCTGGCGCTGACCGACCCGTGCCAGGCGCCGCTCAGCACCGCCGCCGTGGGCGAGTGGTGGAGCACGATGCCGGAAATCTACCATCTCGACTGAGGAGACGCTGATGGTGAAGCTGAACGGGCGGAGCTACACGCGCCGCGAGATCGCCGAACGGGCGGGCATGCTGAGCCAGTTCGCCGGGGTGCGGCTGATGGAGCTTTCCGACGGGGTGGAGCGGGGCATCCGCATGCTCGAGTTCCGCACCGGTTCGGGGCTCAGGTTCACGGCGCTGGTCGACCGGGCGCTCGATATCGCGGATTGCGAGTTCAAGGGGCAGGCGATCGGGTGGAACTCGCCGGCCGGGTTCCGGCATCCGGGGCTGCATGAGTACGAGGGCGAGGGCGGGCTCGCCTGGGCGCGGTCGTTCTCGGGGCTGCTGGTGACCTGCGGGCTCGACCATATCCTGTTCATGAACGAAGTGCCCGCGGACAACTACGTCTACGCGCCCAAGCAGACGGTCAGCCACTCGCTGCACGGGAGGGTGGGGACGATCCCCGCGAAGCTCACCGGCTATGGCGAGGAGTGGCGCGGCGACGAGTGCGTGCTGTGGGCCGAGGGCGTGGTGCAGCAATCGGCGGTGTTCGGCGAGGACCTGCACCTGATCCGGCGGATCGAGGCGGATGTCGGCGGCAACGAAATCCGCATCAGCGACCGGGTGGTGAACCACGGCTTCTACCGGACGCCGCACATGTATTGCTACCACATCAATGTCGGGCATCCGGTGCTGGACGAGGGCTCCCGCTATCTCGCGCCGATCCGCGACGTGGTGTGGGCGGCGCACGGAGCGGCCTACCGGAAGCAGGGCGTGGGGTATCGGACGATGCCCGCGCCGCAGTTCGATTTCCACGAGCAGGTCTGGCAGCACGAGCTCGGCGCCGACGCCGGCGGCAGGCAGTACGTGGCGCTGGTCAATGACCGCGCGGGGATCGGCTTCGAGGTGGAGACGCGCAAGGAGCAGTTCCCCTGCCTCTACGAGTGGCAGAACCTGCAGGCAGGGCAGTACGCGCTCGGCATCGAGCCCTCGACCAACCATGTGCTGGGCAACAACGCGGCGCGCGAGCGGGGCGAGATGGTCTGGCTCCAGCATGGCGAGGAGAAGCGGTACGACAGCGTGTTCCGCGTGCTGGATGGTGCTGCCGACATCGCGGCGAGCGAGGCGCGGATACGGGCGATCGCAGGGCAACCGGACGAGGACTATCCGGCGCCCTCGGGCAATCACGTGAAGATCGGGGGGCGCTGATGGGCGCGGATCGTTTCGGCTCGCTCGAAGGGCGGACCATTCTCTATACCGGTGCGGCCGGTGGGCTGGGGCTCCAGACGACGGTCGAGATGCTGCGGAATGGGGCGAGGGTGGTCGCGCTCGACAACAACCCGGCCAAGGTGGCGGCGCTCGAAGCGGCCGCGACGGGACTGCCCGGGCTGACGGTGTCGATGCTCGACCTTTCCGACCTTGAGGGCCTGCGAGCCGGGCTCGAAAAGCTGTCGGGGGAGGTTGGTGGCTTCGACGTGGTCATCAACAATGCCGGGATTTACCCGTCAAAGCGGTTCGAGGATTTCACCATCGAGGAGATGCAGCTGGTGCAGCGCGTCAATGTCGATGCCGGCATCGTCTGCGTGCAGGTGGCGTTGCCGCACATGAAGCAGGCGGGGCGCGGGCGGATCATCAACATCTCGTCGGTGACGATCTCGGGCGGGTGGTCGGACCTGACGCCCTATGTGCAGTCGAAGATGGCGCTGGTGGGCCTTGCCCGGTCGTGGGCGCGCGAGTTCGGCAGGTATGGCATCACCGTCAATGCGGTGGCGCCGGGGGCGTTTCCGACCGATGCGGAGAAGATTCACCCGGACCTCGCGGCCTACGAGAAGCGCATCTACGAGCACCAGGCGCTGCAGCGGCGGGGCGCGCCGGCCGACATCGCCAACATCCTGATGTTCCTCGCCTCCGACGCCGCCTCCTTCATCACCGGCCAGACCATCCACGTGGATGGCGGCTGGGTCATGCACTGAAAGTTTCGCCATGGGTATTCTGACCGGCTACCGCGTTCTCGACTGTTCCATCGCCATGGCCGGGCCGTTCGCGGCGCAGCGGCTGGGCGACCTCGGCGCTGACGTCGTCAAGGTCGAGCCGGTGACGGGCGAGTGGCAGCGCCACACGGCGGCGGGCGGGGCGCGCGGCAACAAGGTCAACGTCTCGTTCCTCTCGCTCAACCGCAACAAGCGC
>JAEYTN010000118.1 GCA_023433985.1 Pseudomonadota bacterium
CAACGCCCCGTTCGCAACCCCCGGAGCGGCGGGACCACGAAACTGAAGCCGCGAAAAATCTTCGGCGCGGGGCGATTTACCTTCGCTTAACGAAGGCCCGAGTCGCGCGCGTTTCGACGAAAAATCAACAGCTTGGCAACCTTTCTCAACGCGTAGGCCAGCAATTCTCGCCACCTCTTCCGTGATTGTCGCTTGCTTGGGCCAGAATCAGAATGCGGCCTACAAGATGCAGTAGCGAACAAATCCGGATTCCCGAGTCGCAACCGATTCCTTTCCGGTTTGTTCTCGTTCCGTACCAATGGTTAATGCCGCGAACGAAACAGGCCCGGGGATGTGTCGCGGTGAGACACTCGTTTCCGGCCGGGCTTTGCCCTACATAGAGAGCAATGACTTTTACGCCCGCCTCTTCGCTCAAGGCTGTCCTTGGGCCCACCAACACAGGCAAGACCTTCTTTGCCATCGAGCGGATGCTGGCGCATCGCTCGGGGATGATTGGCCTGCCGCTGCGATTGCTGGCGCGCGAAGTCTACCACAAGATTTCGGACCGCATCGGCGCCCAGCACGTCGCACTGGTGACGGGCGAGGAGCGCATCGTTCCGCCCCATGCGCGCTATTGGGTGTGCACAGTCGAGGCCATGCCGCTCGATGTGCCGGTCGAGTGCGTGGCGATCGACGAAATCCAGGTGGCGACGGATTTCGACCGCGGCCACGTCTTCACCAACCGCATCCTCCATGCGCGCGGCATTTCCGAGACATTGCTGCTCGGCTCGGCCACGATGACGCCGATCATCCGCAGCTTGCTGCCGGGCGTCGAGATCATCCACCGTCCGCGCTTTTCGGATCTGCTCTACGCGGGTTCGAAGAAGATTTCCCGGCAGCCCAAGCGCTCGGCCATCGTCGCCTTCTCGGCAAGCCAGGTGTACGCCATCGCCGAACTGATCCGGCGTGAGCGGGGCGGCGCGGCCGTGGTGATGGGAGCGCTCAGCCCCCGCACCCGCAACGCCCAGGTCGACATGTACCAGAACGGCGATGTCGACTTCCTCGTCGCCACCGACGCCATCGGCATGGGGCTGAACCTCGACGTGCACCACGTCGCCTTTGCCGACGACCACAAGTTCGACGGCCACCAGACCCGTCCGTTGACCCCCGCCGAGTTCGGCCAGATCGCCGGCCGCGCCGGGCGGCACATGCACAACGGCACCTTCGGCGTCACCGGCAACGCGGCCGAGTTCGAGGAAGAGCTGATCAAGCAGCTCGAAACTCACGATTTCGAGCCCGTGCGGGTCATCCAGTGGCGCAACCACGAGCTCGACTTCCGCTCCATCGCCGATCTGCGTGCCAGCCTCGACCGGGTCTCGGGCGTCAGGCAGCTTACCCGTGTGCCCGTCGCCACCGACCAGCATGCGCTGGAATTCACCTCTCGGAACGAGGCGGGTGCGGTCGCCACGAACGAGGAGGCGGTGCGCCTGCTCTGGGAATGCTGCGCCATCCCCGACTACCGCGACATCTCGCCTGCCCAGCATGGCGAGATCATCACCCGCATCTTCCTCGACCTCAGGAAGCGCGGCCATGTCGATGCCGACTGGATTGCCGAGCAGGTACGGTTCTGCGACAATGTGACGGGCGACATCGACACGCTCAGCAACCGGATCAAGCAGATCCGCACTTGGACGTTTGTCGCCAATCGCAAGAACTGGCTTGAAGACCCTACACATTGGCGCGAAAAGACCCGCGACATCGAAGACCGGCTCAGCGACGCCCTGCACGAGAGACTGACGCAGCGCTTCGTCGATCGCCGTACCTCGGTGTTGATGCGCCATCTGAGAGACAAGCATATGGTATCGCCTGAAATTAACGACCGCGGCGAAGTGAGCCTCGAAGGCCACGTGATCGGCTCGATCGAAGGCTTCCGCTTCACGCTGGCGCGCTCCGAGGGGGGCGATGCCAAGGGCGTGGCCGCTGCCGCCGCGCAGGTCGTTGCTCCGGAAATCGCCCGTCGCGCCGAGCGCGTCGGGGGCGCCCCGAACGAGGAGTTCGTGCTGGCGACCGACGGCTACGTGCGCTGGCGCGGCCAGGTGATCGCCAACCTCGCCGAGGGCGAGCAGATTTTCACCCCGCGGCTGATCATCCTCGCCGACGAGAGCCTTACCGGCCCCGACCTCGAGAAGGTGCAGGACCGGCTGAACCTCTGGCTCCGCCACCTGGTCAACACCCAGCTCGAAACCGTTCTGGCCCTCGAAGCCCCTGCCGACCTCGAAGGCTCGGCGCGCGGGCTGGCCTACCGGCTCTACGAGAACCTCGGCATCATCCCCCGCAGCGCGGTGGCCGAGGAGGTGAAGAGCCTCGACCAGGACGTGCGCGGCAAACTCCGCAAGCTCGGCGTGAAGTTCGGCGCCTACCACATCTACCTGCCGCAGAGCCTGAAGCCGGCGCCCCGCGAACTGGCGCTGATCCTCTACGCGCTCAAGCATGGCGGCGTCCGCCAGCCGGGCGTCACCGAGCTGCCGCAGATCGTGCTTTCGGGCCGCACCTCGTTCCTCATCGACCCCGAGGTGAACACCAAGCTCTATGAGCTCGCGGGCTTCAAGGTCGCGGGGCGCCGCGCCGTGCGCGTGGATATCCTCGAGCGCCTGGCCGACATCATCCGCCCGCTGATCGCACTCGATGCCCGTCATCATCAGGGCGAGCTGCCACCCGGCGCTGCCGAGGCCAACGGCTTCCGGGTGACGGTCGAAATGACCTCGCTGCTCGGCACCGCTGGCGAGGATTTCGCCTCGATCCTCAATTCGCTGGGCTATCGCGTCCGCCGCACGCCCAAAGTTGCGGCTGCGGCCTCCGAGGCAGCGCCGAGCGAAACGCCCGCAGTTGCAGAGGCCGCGGCGACCGAACCTGCAGCGGCCGATGCGGCATCCGAGGCCTCGCCCGCAGAGGTCGCGGCCGAGGTTCCGGCCTCAGAGGCAGCTCCTGCCGCCGAAACGCCCGACGCCGAAGCCGAGATCACCCCGGCGGCTGTGGAAGCCGTGGAAGGTGCATCGCCTGCCGACGTGGACGCCGAGGCGGCCGAAGTCGCTACGGCCACCGCCGATCTGGGCGCCCCCGCACCCGAGGCCGGCACGGGGCCCGCCGCACTGGCCGAACCCGAGTTCGACGAAATCTGGTTCCCCGCCGGCCGCCGTCCCGACAATCCGCGTCATGGTGGCCAGCGCAATCGCGGTTCGCGCGCCGAGGGCGACGCCGCGGCGGAGGGTGCCGAGCGTCCGCAGCGAAATTTCCGCCGCCCCGACCGCGACGCTGGTGGCGACGGCAAGCAGGGCGCCCGTCCGCGCTTCGAAGGCCGCCGCAACGGCAACGGCCCGCAGGACGAGGCCGGCAAGCGCTTCGACAACAAGGGTGGAAAGCCGGGCGGCAAGCCCGGTGGCAAGCGCTTCGACAAGCCGCGGGACGATTGGCGCGAGCATCGCTCGCGCGAGGATCGCAAGCCGGCGGCAATCGACCCGAACTCGCCCTGGGCAGCGCTCGCCGCGCTGCGCAACCCCAAGACCGAGTAGGCTGGCGGGAGATTTGGCTTGGAGAAGCAACGGCTCGACAAGTGGCTGTTCTTCTCGCGCGCCGTCAAATCGCGCACCCTGGCGCAAAAGCTGATCGAGGACGGCGCGGTTCGCGTCAATTCCGAGCGCACCGAACGGACCGACCACAAGGTCGGTCCCGGCGACGTGCTGACCATGAATGTGCACTCGCGCCTCCTGGTCTGGCGCATCCTCGATGCCGGCGAGCGCCGCGGCCCCGCGACCGAAGCCGCCGCCCTCTACGAGGACCTCTCCCCTCCCCCGCTGCCGCGGGCCGAGAAGGCGCCGGCACATGCCGAACGCGAGCCTGGCGCCGGCCGCCCGACCAAGAAGGAGCGGCGCGAGATCGACCGGCTGCTCGACGGCGAGGACGACTAGGCAGTCACGGCGGGCAACTGCCCAACGAACTCGAGCGGCGACCGCCGATCCGTGAAGCGCGGGATCACCCGGACGATGGTGTTTCGCAATTCGAGCGCCGCCCCGTAGCGCTCGGGGTGCTCGCGCACCCGGCGCGGCAGGTCGGGCCATGTGCCGGCGGTGGCCCCCGCCGCCCGCAGCAGCCGGTAGGCTGCTTCCGCCTCCGCCCGGTCCCGGCCCCGAAAGCCTAGGAGGTACGGCGCGATCTCGGGTCGCCGCGGCAACGCCTCGAGCGATGTCGCCGCTTCAACGTGACGCTCGATCGCAGCCGCGATCCCCACCTCCCTTGCCCGGATCGCCTCCGCACCCGCCACACCCAGCCGCTCGATCCGGGCGCGCGTGCCGGGGCTCATCCACACCGACGGCGACGCGCTGGGCTCGCCGTTCCAGTCATGGTCGAAATCGAGCTCGGCAGCGCGCCGCGCCGGCGCCG
>JAEYTN010000123.1 GCA_023433985.1 Pseudomonadota bacterium
AGCGGGAACAGCGCCAGCAGCACTGTGAACTGCGTCAGCGACGTGCGCACGATGGTCTGGTTGATCGAGAGGTTGATGATCTCCCTCAGCGGCAGCTTCTTGTATTTTCGGAGGTTCTCGCGAACGCGGTCGGAAATCACCACCGTCTCGTTCAGCGACAGGCCGACCAGCGTCAGCACTGCCGCGATCGAACTGAGGTTGAACTCCAGTCCGGTTAGCGAGAACAGCCCCACCGTCATGATCACGTCGTGCGACGTCGTCACCACCGCCGCGACGCCGAACTGCCACTCGAAGCGGAACCACAGGTAGATCAGGATGGCGCCGAGCGACACGAGGACGGCGATAGTGCCGTGCAGGGCGAGCTCGCCCGACACCGTGCCGGACACGGCCTCGGTGCGTCGCACGTCGTAGTCCTCGGTGGCGAGGGTCTGGGTGACCTTCTGCACCGCGACCTGTTGCTCGGCGTCGCCGCCCGGCTGCAGCTGGATGCGGACCAGCAGGTCCTGCGGCGTGCCGAAGCTCTGCACCTGCACTTCGCCCAGGCCTAGCGGCTCGAGCAGTTCGCGCACAACGGCAGGATCGGCATCACCCTCGGTCGTATGCTGCACCTCGAGCGCCGAGCCGCCGATGAAGTCGATGCCGAGGTTGAAGCCCTTGGTGAACGCCAGCCCGATGGCGCCGACCGTGAGCAGGATCGAGACGACGATCGCCACGCGCGACATCTTCATGAAGTCGATCTTGGTGCCGTCAGGAATGAACCGGAAGTGCTGGATCTTCACGTCCTTCGGCCGCTTCCAGCGATACCAGAGCGAAATGAAGAGCCGGGTGACGGTATAGGCGGTGAACAGCGAGGTCAGGATGCCGAGCGCTAGCGTCACCGCGAAGCCCTGGATCGGGCCCGAGCCCAGGAAGTAGAGCACGATCGCCGCGATCAGCTGCGTCAGGTGCGAGTCGATGATGGTGCCCCACGCCCGGTGGAAGCCCGCATCGAGCGAAGCCAGGAGGCTCTTGCCCGCCCGGCGCTCCTCGCGCATGCGCTCATAGATCAGCACGTTGGCGTCCACCGCCACGCCGATGGTGAGCACGATACCAGCAATGCCCGGCAGCGTCAGCGTCGCCCCCAGCGCCGACAGTGACCCCAAGATCAGCACGATATTGAGCACCAGGGCCACGTTTGCGAACACGCCGAACAGGCCGTAGGCGATAACCATGAAGGCCAGCACCAGCACCGAGGCCACGACGCCCGCCGTGATGCCGGCGCGGATCGAGTCGGCGCCAAGGCTCGGACCGACCGAGCGTTCCTCCACCACGTCCAGCGTCGCCGGCAGCGCACCGGCCCGCAGCAGCACAGCGAGGTCGTTGGCGCTCTGCGGCGTGAAGCTGCCCGAAATCTGGCCCGAGCCGCCGGTGATCGGCTGCTGGATCACCGGAGCGGTGATCACCTGGTTATCGAGCACGATGGCGAAGCGCTTGCCCACATTGGCCGAGGTGACCTGGCCGAAGGTGATGGCGCCGCGCGTATCGAACTGGAAGCTCACCACGGAGCGGCCGGTCTGCTGGTCGAAGGCGGGCTGCGCGTTGGTCAGCGACTCGCCGCCCAGCTCGATGTTCTCGTTGAGCAGCTCCGGCTGCTCGCCGGGCGCACCCGGCACGATGAAATAGCCCGAGGGCACGCCCTGCGCGTCCGCCTGCGCCGCCGACATGGTGGGGTGCACGAGGTGGAACGTGAGGCGGGCCGTCTTCGAGATCAGCTCCTTCAGGCGCGCCGAGTCATCAAAGCCCGGCACCTGCACCAGCACGCGGTTCTCGCCCTGCCGCTGGATCGTCGGCTCGGTCGTGCCGACGGCGTCGACGCGGTTGCGGATCACCTCCATCGACTGTGCGACAAGTGCCGACATGCGCGCCGTCACGCCCTCGGGCGTCAGCGTCACCACGATCCTGCCTTCCGGCGATTCCGAGAAGGCGAGCTCCGGCGTGCCCGCAACGCCGAAATTGGCGGCGATGTTGTTCTGCAGCTTCTGCACGGCCGCCATGGCCGTGGCCTTCTGCGCCGGGTCGGTCAGCTCCACGCTGATCGAATCCGGCCCGGCCGTGATCAGGTTGCCGATGCCCCCGTTCGTCAGCGTCGTCCGGACGTCGCGGCGCAGGCTCTTGATCCGCTCGGTGACGATGGAGTCGCGGTTCACCTGCAGCAGCAGGTGCGAGCCGCCCTGCAGGTCGAGGCCGAGCACCATCGTCTGCTTGGGCAGCACGCCGGGCCAGACGTTCAGCACATCCTTGGGCAGGAAGCTCGGGATCGTGAACAGGATGCCGAGCACCGACACGAGGATGATGATGGCTGTCCGAAGCGGCGAGAACTGCATGGCCTGGCTTTACGTCCTTGCTGCCCCAATGGGGCAACGGCGCCTTGCCGGGCGCCGCGAGTGGTTCAGATAAACGTGCGGCCGGCGATGAGGCCGGCCGTCGTCGGAATTAAGGCGTTCACGCAGCCTTGTTGTCGTTCACCGGGGTCGATTTCGACCGGACGTCGGTGATGCCCGAGCGGGCGATCTTTACGCGGGTGCCCTGCGCAATCTCGACCTCGAGGTCTTCGCCGTCCACGGCCTTGGTCACCTTGCCGATGAGACCGCCGGTGGTGACCACCGTGTCGCCCCGGCTGATCGCAGACAGCATGGCCTGGTGCGCCTTCATGCGCTTCTGCTGCGGGCGGAAGATGAGGAGCCAGAAGATCACCACCAGCAGCAGGATCGGGGCGAACTGGATCAGCAGGTCGCCGGCGCCCATGCCGGCGGCGGGAGCGCCACCTGCTGCCTGCGCGAATGCGGGGGTGATGAACATTGAGAAGTGCTCCTTGCGATTGCGGCTGCGGCGTCGGAAAGCCGGCGATTGAGCCCATATAGGGCGGGTTTCCGGCGTTGGGCAGTCCCATCCGGCAAAATCGGGCGGAATATAGTGGCGGGACGTAGGATTGCAAAGCCTTTCCGGCTGCGCCACAACACCCGCCCGAACGAGGTTTCAAGCCCTTGATGACTGAAGAACAATCGGCCGCCATCGCGGCTGCGCTCGCACGTATCGCCGACTCGCTGGAAGCGCTTGCCCCCTCCCGCAAGCCCCCGGCGCCCGTGCTGAGCGACGCCGACGCCTACCACTGGGATGCCGCCGCCAGCCTGCTGATGCCGGTGCGCAAGGTTTCGCGTGTCCCGCTCGACCTGTTGCGCGGCATCGACGACGTGCGCGACATCCTGCTCAACAACACCCTGCAGTTCGCCCGTGGCTATGCCGCCAACAACGCCCTGCTCTGGGGCGCCAAGGGCATGGGCAAGAGCTCGGTGGTCAAGGCCGTGCACGCCCACGTCAACGCGCTCGGCGATCCTGCCATCAAGCGGTTGGTCCTCATCGAGATCGCTCGCGAGGACATCGAGGGGCTGCCGAGGCTCATGCGCCTCATCGCCAACGAGGACGCGCGCTTCATCGTGTTCTGCGACGACCTGAGCTTCGACAAGGACGAGACCAGCTACAAGTCGCTGAAGACCATTCTCGATGGCGGCCTCGAGGGCCGTCCCGCGAACGTCATCTTCTACGCCACCTCGAATCGCCGCCACCTGATGCCGCGCGACATGGTGGAGAACGAGCGCGCCACGGCGATTTCGCCCGGCGAGGCCGTGGACGAGAAAGTTTCGCTCTCCGATCGCTTCGGCCTCTGGCTCGGCTTCCACAACTGCGACCAGCCGACCTTCCTCGCCATGATCCGCGGCTACTGCGACGAATATGGGCTCACGGTCGACGACGAGACGTTGCGCGCCCGCGCCGTCGAGTGGTCGATGACCCGCGGCGCCCGCTCGGGTCGCGTCGCCATCCAGTTCGTCCGCGCCCTCGCCGGTGAGCAGGGCAAGGCCATCTGACTACCCCAAGGGAGAATTCTATGCAGTCGCACCAGCTCCGCTGGTCGCATGGCGAGGCGACGGTCGTAACCACTGCGGCCACCGTCACCGACCTGACCTTCAGCCTGCCCAACGGCCCGTTCAAGCCATTCGCCCGTGCCCCCTGGGTCGGTACCGTCGACGATCCGTCGGTCACCGGTCACCTGCGCGTGCTGAGCGGCGATTTCGTCGGCCTGCCCTTCGGCACGGGCGGCCGCACAGCGCCCAACCTGCCCGAATGGTCGAGCCTGATGACGCAGGAGCCAAGCGGCACCATCCACGGCCCTGCCGCGCATTACGACTGGACGATCGTCCGGGGCGACGAGCGATCGGTGACCCTGTCGCTCGACTACGAGCCGCATTCGGCCGTGCGCAAGGTGGAGCGCGTCGTCTCTGCCCGCGAGGGCGAGACTGCCATCGACTTCGTCCTCCGCATCCACGCCCGGCACAAGGCGCCGATCTCCGTCGGCCTCCATCCCAACTTCCGCCTCCCGACCGAGCCCGGCCGGCTCGAGCTGAAGCTGGGTTTCCAGTTCGGCCTCACCCATCCCGGACAGACTGCCGCGGGCGACAGCCAGGAGTTCTCGAGCCTCAGCGAGGTGCCGAGCGACGGCGGCCGCGTCGACATGGCCCACCTGCCGCTCTCGCCGCGCACCGACAAGAACGTGCAGCTCTGCGGCGTCACCACGCCGCTCACTGGCATCTATCTCGACGAGGGAGTGGGCTTCGAGCTGGACTGGAGCCGCGACCTGCTGCCCACGCTGATGATGTGGCACACCGATGGCGGGATTGGCGGCGAGCCCTGGAACAACCAGTTTCGCGGCATCGGCCTCGAACCCCTCGCCTCCGCCTTCGACCTCCACACGGACGTCTCCACCGGCCCGAACCCGATCAACAAGCGCGGCGTGAAGACCTGGGTCGACATCGATCCGGCGCAACCGCTGGAGATCCGGCACTCGGTGCGCGGCTTCACGGCCTGACGCGAGCGCCTGCCAGGTGCACAAACGAAAGGCCCCGGAAAACCGGGGCCTTTTCAGTTCTGCGGTACCGATCAGCTGGCGAGCAGCGGCAGCGGATCGACCGGAGTGGCGCCCTTGCGCAGCTCGAAGTGCAGCTGGGGCTTCGACACCGAGCCGGTCTTGCCGGCGGAGCCGATATTGTCGCCGCGGTTCACGACGGTACCCTTCGCCACGTTCATCTGCTGCAGGTGGGCATAGGCCGACACGTACCCATTCGGGTGGCGGATCAGGATCAGGTTGCCATAACCCTCCACGCCCGAACCGGCATAGATCACCTGGCCGTTCTCGGCGGCGCGAACCGCGGCACCCTCGGGCGCCTCGATATTGATGCCGGTACCCTTCGAGTTGGCGAAATCGGTGATCACCCGCCCCGAAATCGGCCAGCGGAACTTGTCGGCGCCGGACAGCACCGGCTCGCTCTTGGGCTGCTCGAGCGGCTTAGCAGCGGCAACCGGAGCCGGGCCAGCGTCGGAAACCGGAGCCAGCGGCTTCACGGTGTCGGCCGGGGTCTTGGGCTGCGGGTCGAGCGCGGCAACCGCAACGGGCTTTGCCAGTGGCTGCTCTGCGGGCGCCAGCGTTTCCACTGCCTGCGAAGCGCTCGGCTTCGGCCCGAGGGCGGCCAGCGTCGAGGCCTTGCCGGGGATCACGATCTTCTGGCCGACATAGATCTTGTCAGGCGACGAGAAGCCGTTCGCCTGGATGATCGCCTGCGCCGTCACGTTGTAGCGGCGGGCGACGGTGTAGAGG